>NZ_CAWMDN010000101.1:0-107077 GCF_963866575.1 Aeromonas sp. L_1B5_3 | reverse complement strand
TTTGGCGCGACGGTTACCGTTATCAGAAGGGGGGCGTCATGCTGAGTGAGTTCACCCCCAAGGGGCAACAACAGGCCGATCTGTTTGCCCCGTCATCCGCTCAATCGGATGCGCTGATGGCAGTGATGGACCAGATCAAAGCCAAGGGATTGGGGCGCGTAGGCTTTGCCAGCCAAGGCTCGGGGTCGCCTGAGTGGATGATGCGACAAGAGCACCTGAGCCCCTGTTACACCACCCGCTGGGAGGACCTGCCGCTGGCGAGGTAAAAGCCACAGAAGGTTGAAACAGTCTATTCAAAGCTCGCTGGACAGGTAAATTTTGGACGGGAAATTTTTTTCCAAACGAGGAACTGATACAACAGAGAGCGCCAACTTTCGCAAGAGTCAGTTACCTTTTGAGAAAGGTGAGAGTTAAAATTTCCTCCACGGCCAATTAACCACATATGACCATTCCAGCCCAGATGACACTATGTTATTGCAGAAGTTCTGATGTTAGGCATACGGTTAGGCATACATTAATTTTCTGAATTGGCGATTTTAATTTAAGATCAATTAGTTAGTCATTAGGTTCAACATCCCCCAGCCCACCAAACGTTTGGAAAGGGCCGCCTCGCAAGAGGCGGCCCTTTTTATTTCTCCGTTTTCGGCAAACACCCAACCCGCACAATATCACCGCTGATCTAGCTATGGCTTACAAAGTGTTGTCGGTTCAGGCATCAGGGTGATGGTCATGGCGATGCTCATGGTGTCACCGCGCTGCAGCAGACGCAGGCCGGGGTGACCGGCCATATGGTGGGCATTGGCGGCATGACTCTGGGGCTCAAGACAAACAAAACCGCTCGCTTCATCCGGCTGATAGAGCATCAGGAAGGGGGCGTCGCTGGCCACCTTCAACCGCTGCCGACGAGCGGGATGCTCCAGCTCGGCCGTACCATGCCAGCCACCGTAACAGTGGTTGAGCCACCCTTGTGGGCGCTGCCACTGGCGAAAGTCGAGGTGGGGTGCCAGCCTGCTCGACCAGTCGGTCGGCAGATGATCCGGCCCCTCTTGCCAGACGCCGCTCGCCAGAAAGCGAATCTTTGTCTGCTCGTCGCGCCAGAAGAAGGGGTGAAAACCAGCGCCGTAGAGACAGGGCACCTCCCCCAGATGGGTCAGACTGATGCGAGCCAGCAGGCTCACCCCCTGTAACCGATAGTCAATCTCGGCCAGATAGTGAAAAGGGCCGCATTGGCTGGCAAGCTGCAGCGTCACCGAACTGGCTGAGCCTGCCACCCGCTGCCATGGCAGCAACCAGCCATCGCCATGCAGGAAGAAGTCGGGATCAACCGGGCTTTCTGGCAAACGATGCTCCTCCCCCCACAACTCAAAACAGTTGCCTGCTACCCGGTTGGCCAGCGGCACCATGGGAAGGAGGGCGCTTTCGCCGGGATGACAAGATGCACCGGGGTCACTATCGCGCAGCAACGGTCGCCCCTGCTCATCCTCCAGCCCCAACACACAGGCTCCTTGGGTTGAAACCCGCATCCGAAGATGCGGGTTGCTCAATGTGTAAACCGTCATGCCGAGGCGCTAGCCTTGGTCGGCGTCAGCTCAACCTTACCTTGGGCCAGTTGGGCTTCCAGTGCCTCCAGCGTCACCCCTTTGGTCTCAGGCACCTTGCGGTAGATGAAGATCAGCCCGGCAAAACAGATGATGCCGTAGAGCAGGAAGCTGCCTGCGGCCCCCAGCCCGGCGTTAAGCAGCGGGAAGGTGTAGGTCAGCACGAAGCAGGCGATCCAGAGCGCCAGCGTACCGGCCGACATCGCCAGCCCGCGTACCCGGTTCGGGAAGATCTCCGAAAGCAGCACCCAGGTCACCGGCGCCAGCGTCAGCGCATAGATGGCGATGGCCGCCAGCACCAGCAGCAACACCGGCAAGCCCAACACGCCGCTAGCATAGGCCGCGGCCATCATGCCGTAGATGATGGTGAGACCAGCCGAGCCAATCAGCATCAGCTTGCGACGGCCAAGCTTGTCCACCATGGGCAGCGCAATCAGGGTAAACAGCAGGTTGATAAGGCCGGTGGCGACGATGGATTTGAGGGTGCTGTTGATGTCAAACCCGGCGGAAGCAAAGATCTCCTGCGCGTAGTTGAAGATGACGTTGATGCCGCACCACTGCTGGAACACCGCCAGCACCATGCCGATGATGAGGATGGGACGCACCGAGGGTTTGCCCAGCTCCGCCAGCGATACCTTGTGCGCCGACTCACCCACCAGAGTCTGGCTGATCTCGGCCAGCGTCTGCTTGGCATAGCCATCCCCGCCAATCTTGCCGAGCATGCGGGCCGCCAGCTCATACTGACCATCTTTGGCCAGCCAGCGCGGTGATTCCGGCACGAAGAACATCAGCACCAAAAACGCCAGCGCCGGCACCAGTTCGGCACCGAACATCCAGCGCCAGCCGGACTGGCCGTTCCAGGTCGCCAGAATATCGGCTTGGGTGGCGTTGCTCGCCACCGGATCGGCGATCATCAGGTTGACCAGCTGAGCCGCCAGCACACCGATGACAATGGTGAGCTGGTTGATGGCAACGAACTTGCCCCGCTTGTCGGCTGGGCTTATCTCGGCGATGTACATGGGCGAGAGCGCAGAAGCCAGACCGATACCGATCCCCCCCACGATGCGATAGACCACGAACAGATCGAAGTTGCTGGCCGCAGCCGTGCCCCATGCCGAGATGGTAAACAGGATGGCGGCCAGGATCAGCGGCTTCTTGCGGCCGAAGCGATCCGCCGACCAGCCGGAGATAACAGCCCCCAGCACACAGCCCACCAGCGCCGAGCTCATGGCCCAGCCGGACTGGGCCGGATCGGTGATGGAGAAATAGGCCTCATAGAAGGGCTTGGCCCCGCCGATGACCACCCAGTCGTAACCAAACAGCAGACCTCCGCAGGCGGCCACCAGGCAGATCATCCAGACGTAGCCCATGTTGAGCCGGTGCGTATCCGAGCGATGTTGAGTGTGTTCCATGACTCATCCTTATTATCTTGTCGATTGTAGGGTGCAGTGGCGCCCCGTACCGTGGCAGGGCGCCCGTCGTTGTTATGGCAGTGATGGATTGAGTGACAGCTCGCGGCAGATCAGGGCAAACAGCTGCCCCTTGTCGTGGGCCGGGTTGAGGGTCAGCAGCTCGCGCAGGGTTTGGGCACACGCTTCGCGCTGATCCAGCCCCAGCAGGCCGAGGGCCCGGACCAGCAGGCAGTGCTGGTGGTGTTTGTGCTGCGGATCGTCATCCAGCACGATGAGGTCGGGCAGTGAGACGGCGAAGAAGTCCGCCTCGACCGACTCGCCCATTGCCTGCTCGGCCCAGCCGACCATCCCTTCAAAGAGACGCTGCGCCTCGGCAACCCGTCCAAGACAAGCCAGCGCCATACCCTGATAGAAGAGATAATCCACCGGCTGATCGTTGTAGTAGCGGCTGGCCCCCAGTGAACCCTGACCCAGACAAGCCGATTGCAGGCACTGGGCCGCCAGACTCTGGTTGTCACAGGCCAGATGGCAGAGCGCCAGCAGGTAGTGGATGTCGTTGTCGGTCTGTCCCACCAGACGCCCCTCTCCCAGATTGAGAGGGTAGTGCAGCGCCTGTTGCAGCAACGGAATAGCCTGCTCGTGGCGTCCCTGAGTCATCAATGCCAACGCCCGGCGCTGCTGATTGATGAGGTACTGACCGGTCACCTTGCCCTCGCCCCCCTCCCAGGGGTGAAATTCGCGCAGCCGCAAGATCTCCGCCGCAGCCTCCAGCTGGCCGGTGATGTGATAGAGGCTGAGCAGTTCGGCGGTCAGGTCATCGCGCTTGAGGGCCACCTCACGATGCGCCTCCAGCAGCGCCAACCGCTCGCTTGGCGCCATAGCGCAGCGCTTGTGCAGTTGATCCAGCTCGAACAGCAGTCGCGCATCGTCCGGCTTGAGAGCAAAGGCCCGACGGAGGCACTGCTCGGCCGCCGCCATATCACCCGCCTTGTTGAAGTGGTGAATACCGAGGTTGCGCCAGACCGGGGCAAAGTCCGGTGCCTGCTCGCACACCCGCTGCCACAAGGCAATCGCCTGCCCGTAGTTGCGCTTGCTGTAGTGAAAGCAGCCCAGCAGATAGCTGGCAAACCAGCTGTGGGAAAGCTGCGCCAGCATGGCCAACTCGCCTAGGGTGTTGGGGAAGCGCACCTTGCGGCCAAACGCCTGCTCGGCTCGCGCCAGCAGGGCATCCTGCGCCTCACCTTCCGGCAACAATGCAGCCTCGAACAGCAGCGGCAGGGTCTCCTCCACCTGCAGTGTTGAGAGCAGTTGCTGCGCCAGCTCGGGGCGACCCCAGCTCAGCAGTTCGCTGACGAGGAAGCAGAGGTTGGTGCCACGCCCGTTGCACAGGGTGCGCAGCGCTTCAAGATCGTTTGGCTGCTCGCTTGCCAGCCAGCGCAGGAAGGCCAGCTGATAGTGAAGTGGATAACGAACGCGTTGCTCGTCGATATAGGCGATGGCTGCCTCCGGCTCACCAGACTCCAGCAGGGCCAATCCCTTGAGAGCGATGGCGCCGTAGTGGGTGCCGTTGACGGCAAGACTCTTCTCGACAAATTGCAGTGCCTGCGCGGGATCCCGGCGCACCATGGCGATGCGGGCTAGTCCGAGGAAGCCGCTGTCGCGGCAGTTGCCACTCCAGGTCGCCTTGTAGAAGTCATCGAAGGCGGCATCGAACTGGCCGAGTCGCTCCTCGATATGGGCCCGCAGCAAGCTCGCCTTGCCACACTGGGGGTTCTTGTTGAGGCGATGGGCACGGGTTAGCGCCTGATTGACGTAGACCAGCGCCGGCTCATAGTTGGCACGGTTGTACTCCAGGGTCGCCAGCGACAGATTGCAGCGATAGTCGCCGCCATCCAGCTCCAGCGCCCGCTGGTAGTAATCAAAGGGCGAGCGGCTGGCGTGCAGATACTGCTCAAGATGCTGACCGATGAAGTAGAGCTCGTCGACCGAGTTGAGATTGACGGCGGGCTCCGGCGCCGTGGCCGGATCCGGCAAGGCTTCGCCTGCGGGCTGATGCTCCAGATAGCAGAGGATCGTCTGACCCTGCTCATCCAGCAGACGAACCTGTAAACGCCCCTCGCTGGTGATAGCGAACGGCTCCAGCCAGGCCTGACCCGGCTGCAGATCCAGAGGTTGCGTAAACAGCACGCCCCCCTCGTCGCTTACCTCGAAGCTGGCCCCGAGAAGTGGCGCTACCGCATAGACCCCGCAGACGAGGCCGTCATCGCTGCGCTCCAGCTTGATGGCGGCGCGGGTGTTGGCGTTTTGCAGAGTGCCCAGGGTGTTGTAGGGCAGGAAATTTTGCACGAACACCTTCTCTTCACCAGCATCCAGCCAGGTGAAGTCGGGCTGGTTGTCGGTATAAACCCCGGTCATCAGCTCGATATAGGGGCCGTTGTCATCGGTCAGGTTGCGATCCCAGGCCAGACCGAAGTCACAATTGCCCCAGCTCCACTGCTTCTTGCCCGGCGACACGTGGTGATCCGCCACGTGCAACAGGCCGCCCTGTTCATCATGGCAGTAGGCGCCGACGAAGTCGTAGTCAGACTTGTCCGCCATGTAGGAGGTGGGCACCGGAATATTGCGATAGCGGGAGATATCGACCCCGGCGGAGTAGTCCACCTTGTAGTAGGTGCCGCGGGCGATGGGAAAGGCACTGACGTCACGCTTGCCGTGGTCATAGACTGCGGTCACATCGGGCGGGAAGACGCTCTGGTGGGCATCGCCCCCTTTCACCGCCGGGTTGGACCACCAGAGGAAATGGCGCGGCGTGTCATTGCCGTTGAACATCTTGCCGGTGATCTCGATAAGCGCCTTGTCGGGATAGAGGGTGAAACCCGCCATCACCTGCAGACCGCGCATCGGTTCCACCTCACCGAGCCAGACGGTCTTGGCGCCGCCCTCATGCTCCGCGATGGTGAAATCCACCGGCATGAAGGTGGTGGGTCTGTGGTGCTGCGGCCAGTTGAACTCGATGCCGCCGGAGATCCAGGGGCCCACCAGCCCCACCAGTGCCGGCTTGATCACTTCGTTGTAATAGACGAAATCACGATTCATCACCTTGTCGTAGGCACGGTGGATGCGACCGCCCAGCTCCGGCAGCAACATCACCTTGATGAAGTCGTTCTCCAGCCAGACCGCCCGATAGGACTTCATCTGCTTCTGACCGGTGAGGGTATCGATCACCCCATAGGGATAGACGGCCCCCGAGGAGCCCTGATAGACCCGCTTCTCGAGAAACATGGGGTTGGGATCTTCGGCGCCCACCTCGTAGGTCGGCAGGGTGATGGTTTCGACCCAGACCTTGACATCAGCTCTCATCAATCTCGCCTCACTTAATACTTGTTAGTAAAAATTTCAGTGAGACCAGATTAGAATGGTTAAACCACCATTAATTGCTGAAAGATCACGCAATACAGTAAGCGGAGTTTAGTGAAGTGATGAGCACAGGGTTGAACAACCAGAAGGTACGCCACCACAACAAGCAGGTGCTGCTGGCTCTGCTCTACCAGCTCAAGGAGGCGAGCAAGTCCACCCTGGCGCGCCATTGCGAGCTCTCCATCCCGGCGGTCAGCAAGATCCTCGACGAGCTGGTGGCCGAGGGGGCCATCAGCCACAGCGAGCAGAACCTCTCCCAACGCGGCATCAATGGCGGCAGCTACCGCATCGCCAGCGGCCAGGGGGCGATCCTCTGCCTCAATATCAGCCCCACCAGTCTGGAGAGCATCCTGGTGGACAACCTGATCACCCCCCTCGACGACTACGCCGGCCAGAAAATTGCGCCGCAAACCCCGGACGAGCTGCTGCGCCTGATCGAGACCTGCTACTACCAGCACAAGCGCCGCCACAAGGGGCTGGCGATCCGGCTGGCCATCGCGGTACACGGTCAGGTCAACCCGGCCAGCGGGGTGTCGCAGACCATGCCACAAGCCCCCTGGCACGCACCGGTCGAGCTCAAGTATCTGCTGGAGGAGCGCCTCGGCTGCGAGGTGATGGTGGACAACGACTGCATCATGCTGGCGCTGGCCCAGAAGTGGCAGGGAGCGGAAAACGTCGGCGATTTTTGCGTCATCAACGTCGACTACGGCATCGGTTCAGCCTTCATCATCAACGGCCAGATCTACCGGGGTGCCCTGTTTGGCAGCGGCCAGATCGGCCACACCATCATCAACCCGGATGGCAGCGCCTGTGCCTGCGGCCGTTACGGCTGCCTGGAGACGGTCGCCTCCCTCTCGGCCATCAAGAAGCGGGCCCGGGTCTTCCTCAAGCAGCAGGGGGCGGATCCCGCTGCGCTGGCGGAGGGGCGTGTCGGCACAGCCCAGCTGCTGGCACGCTATCAGCAGGGAGAACCCATGATCCGGGCCATGGTGGATGAGGGTGCCCGCGCCATTGGCCTGAGCCTCTACAACTTTCTCAACATCCTCAACATCAACCGTATCTGGCTCTATGGTCGCAGCTGCGGTTTTGGCGAGGAGTGGCTGCAGACCATCATCCACCAGACCGGTGCCAACCCGTTCGACTGCAGCGATGCCGTCAACGCCACCCACATCCGTTTTGGCCAGCTCAGCCGCGCCCAGCAAGTGATGGGGATTGGCTATCTCTACGTTGAGCGCGAGCTGGGAGCGAGTCAGCCCGCCACCCGATAGCGCCCCCCTACAAGTTGAATGCAGGAAAAAGGAGTAGCCAGCACTGCCAGTTCGGCTGCTCCCAATGTCGCTTGTCGCCCCACAAACCGAAACAAAAGTTGCACGCTTTATGGTGTACTTCACCATTTCACCACGGATAAGCACCATCAAAAATACAGTTTAAAGCTGCTTGAAGAGCCATAAACATCAATACAACACCATGTTTTAACTAGATATAGGTAGCCAGCACCGGGTTATCGTTCCACAGAGTGCGCCACCAGTGAAATCGTTTTCTTTTTAGACAGAGAACCTGAGTTAAATCAAATAAAGTTGCATATCATCTTTGGTATGGTGAGGAGATACCAAGCGATCCTCTCTGTCGCTTCCCTGCTGGCTCCGCCAGATGCAGCATTTTCTGCGCCTTGAAAGCGAGTTATGACGCCATGATCACCATCACCCTCGATGGGGCTCAGTTGACGGTTGACCCGACCAGAACCCTGCTCCAGATAGCAAAACAGCACCAGATCGATATCCCCTCCCTGTGCAGTGACAACACCAGCGCTCCCAAAACGCCGTGCGATCTCTGCGTGGTCGAGATTGCCGGGCTCGGCATCCGGTGCGCCTGCGAGACGCGCCCCAAGGCAGGGATGATGGTCACGACCCAAAGCGATGCCCTGCGCGCGCACCGTCAGCAGGCGCTCGGCCGCATCCTCGCAGATCACTACGCCGATTGCGAAGCCCCCTGCCAGCGCGCCTGTCCGGCCGGAGTGGACATTCAATCCTATCTGCACCACATCGCCATGGGGGAGCACGAGGCAGCGATGGCCGTCATCAAACAGACCCTGCCGATGCCCCTCTCCATTGGACGGGTCTGCCCCGCATTCTGCGAGGCGGAGTGCCGCCGCGCGCTGGTGGATGAGCCGCTGGCCATCCGCCAGCTCAAGCGCCATGCCGCCGATCTCGATCTGGCCGAGGTTGCCCCCTATCAACCGGCAAAGAAGCCCGCCAAGGGCAAGCGGGTGGCCATTATCGGCAGCGGCCCGGGCGGCCTCACCTGCGGTTACTATCTGGGTTACGAGGGGTTCGAGGTCGACCTGTTCGAGGCGATGCCCGAAGCGGGTGGCTGGCTGCGCTACGGCATCCCCGAATACCGGCTGCCCAAGGCGATCCTCGATCAGGAGATCGACCTGATGTGCCAAAGCGGCATGCGGATCCACACCAGGCAACGACTGGGCCACCAGATCACCCTCTCGGCGCTGTGCCGCGACTATGATGCGGTCTGTCTGGCGGTTGGCGCTTCCAAGGCGGTGCCGATGGATTACCCGGGCAGCACGCTGGCCGGCTGTTATCTCGGGGTCGATTACCTCAAGGATCGGATGCTGGCCAAGCGGCTCACCACCGGCAAGAAAGTTGCGGTGATCGGCGGCGGCAATACCGCTATCGACTGCGCCCGCACGGCGGTCAGGCTGGGGGCTGACACCACCCTTATCTACCGCCGCACCCGTGCCGAGATGCCCGCCGAGGCATATGAGATTGACGAGGCGGAGCACGAAGGGGTTCGCTTCATGATGCTGACCAATCCGGTGGAGAATCTGCCGGACAACCGTGGTCGCGTCTGTCAGGTGCGCCTCGAGAAGATGGCCCTCGGCGAGCCAGACGCCTCCGGTCGCCGCCGCCCGGAGCCTACTGGCGAGTACCTCATTGAAGAGTTCGATACCGTGATTGCGGCGGTGTCGCAGCAGCCGGATCTCAGCTTTATGGAAGGAGAACCCCTCACCCTCCCCTTCACCCGCTGGCAGACGCTGGAGTCCCACCCCGACACCATGCACAGCGGCCACGGCAACCTGTTCGCCATCGGCGATCTGCGCCGCGGGCCCGCCACCGCCATCGAAGCGGTTGCCGATGGCCGCAAGGCCGCTCTGGCCATCGATCAGTTCCTCCATGGTGACATGATCGATCCGGTTCGCCCCTTCAACGCCTGCAAGGCTCCCACACTCAAACAGGTTGATCCCGCCCAGTTTGCTCACCTGAAAAAAGTCGCCCGCACCATCATGCCCCATCTGGCAGAGCAGGATCGCGAGGGCAGCTTTGCCGAGGTGGAGCGTGGTTTGAGTGATGCCGATGCCCGCAGCGAAGCCAGCCGCTGCCTCGAGTGCGGCTGTCAGGCCAACACCAATTGTGCGCTGCGCGACTACGCCACCGAATACAAGGTCGATCAGAGCGCTCTCGATACCAGCCAGTGCCAGAAGTTTGCAGTGGATAACAGCAGCGAATTTATCGTGTTCGATGCCAACCGCTGCATCGGCTGTGGCCAGTGCGTGCAGACCTGTGGCGAACAGGCGGTACAAGGGGTGCTGCGCTTTGCCAAAAACAACGATGGCTCCCTCTCGAACCGGCCGCAGTTCGACACGGGACTCTCGATGGGCGACTCCCACTGCGTGCAGTGCGGCGCCTGTGTACAGGTCTGCCCCACCGGCGCCCTGGTGGATGCCCGCGACAAGTCGCAGGGGCGCACCGAGCTGCTCACGCCGGTCAATACCATCTGTACTTACTGCGGGGTCGGCTGTGGTGTCACCCTCTATGTCGATGAGGCGAACAACCGCATCCGCTATGTGGAGGGGAATCGCAACTCGCCGGTCAATCAGGGGCTGCTCTGCGTCAAGGGGCGCTTCGGCTTTGACTTTATCCAGAGCGAGGAGCGCCTCACCACCCCGCTCATCCGCAAGGATGGCGAGCTGGTGCCCGCCAGCTGGCAAGATGCCATTGAGTTGGTTGCAGAACGCTTCACCGCCCTGCGCCAGCGCTATGGCAGCGATGCGCTGGCAGGTTTCTCGTCGGCCAAAACCACCAACGAAGAGAACTACCTGTTCCAGAAGTTCATGCGCCGGGAGCTTGGTACCAACAACGTGGATCACTGCGCGCGGCTCTGCCACGCCTCCACCGTTACCGGGCTGGAGGCGTCGCTAGGCAGTGGCGCCATGACCAACGACATCCCGAGCATCGACCACTCGGATCTCATCTTCATCATCGGCTCCGACACCTCGGCCGCCCACCCCATCATCGGCTCCCATATCAAGCGAGCCGTCACCACGGGCAAGGCGCGGCTGGTAGTGGCCGATCCGAAGCGGATCGAGATGGCCGACCACGCCAGCCTCTATCTGGCCCACCGCCCCGGCACCGACGTGATGCTGCTCAACGGCCTCATGCAGCAGATCATAAAGAACGAGTGGCACGACAAGGCCTATATCGCCGCGCGGGTGGAAGGGTTCGAGGAATTGCAAGCAGAGGTGCTCTCCCCCGCCTATACGCCGGACAAGGTAGCCCTTGTCACCGGCGTGCCGGCCGAGCAGGTGATCGAGCTCGCCCGCCTCATCGGCACCGCCGAACGCACTGCCATCTACTACTCCATGGGGATCACCCAGCACACCACCGGGCACGACAACGTGCGGGCCATCGCCAACCTGCAACTGCTGTGCGGCAACATCGGCATCGAAGGGGGCGGCATCAACCCGCTGCGGGGCCAGTCCAACGTGCAGGGGGCCTGTGACATGGGGGCGCTGCCCAACTGCCTGCCCGGCTATCAGAAGGTGGCCAACCCCGAGGTGCATGCCCGCTTCGCGGCCGCCTGGCAGCAGCCAGAGTTGCCGCGCACACCGGGCCTTACCCTCACCGAGACCATAGATGCCGCCTGTGCGGGCAGCATCAAGGGGCTCTATGTGATGGGTGAAAACCCGGTGTTGAGCGATCCGGATCAACATCACGTCATCGAAGGGCTCAAGCAGCTGGAGTTTCTGGTGGTGCAGGATATCTTCCTCTCCGAAACTGCCCAGCTGGCCGATGTGGTGCTCCCCTCCTGCTCCTTTGCCGAGAAGAGCGGCCACTTCACCAACACCGAGCGGCGGGTGCAGCGCATCTCCCCCGCCCTCAAGGCGCCGGGTGAAGCACGGGAGGATTGGTGGATCATCCAGCAGATCGCCAACGCCATGGGTGGCAACTGGCGCTATCAAAACCCGCAGGAGATCACCGCCGAGATCTGCCTGGTTACCCCGCAATACGCCGGCATCCAGTGGGACAAGGTGGGAGCGCAAGGGCTGCAGTGGCCTTGCAACGATGTGGCGCCCGAAGGCACTCGCCTGCTCCACGGCAAGCAGTTCACCCGTGGCAAGGGGGAGATGGTCGCGACCCCGTTCCGCTATGCCGCCGAACTGCCCGACGAGACCTATCCCATCGTGCTCACTACCGGCCGCCTGCTGGAGCAGTTCCACACCGGCACCATGACCCGCAAGACCAGGGGGCTCGACAAGCTGGCTGGCCCTCGGGTGATGATGAGCGTGGCGGACGCCCAGCGGTTGGGGATCAGCAACAGCGAGCGGGTGAAGGTCACCAGCCGCCGCGGCCATATCGAGCTGCCCGCCTTCGTCACCAAACGGATGCAGCCAGGAGTGGTCTTTATCCCGTTCCACTTTGCCGAAGCACCGGCCAACCGGCTCACCATCAATGCCACCGATCCCCACGCCAAGATCCCCGAGTTCAAGGTGGCGGCGGTGCGCATCGACAAGCTGGAATCCCCGTCGCAAGCTGGAGAGCTATCCATGCAGAAGGAGCCAGCCAAGCCAGACATTGAGGTTGCCTGAGGGGAGTAGCAAAACCTGAGTAGCCGCCTGCCGGGAGAGTTGGCCCACAGGCCTTCCTCCTTGGTATTGCGATAACAAAAGAGGGGTATGAGAAGGGGCTACCAACCAAAATGCACAAAGGGTTAGCTTCGCTGAGAAGCTAACCCTTTGTTTTATATGGTGCCGATAAGGGGAATCGAACTCCTGACCTTCGCATTACGAATGCGCTGCTCTACCAACTGAGCTATACCGGCTTGTTGCCAGTCAGATTCATGAAAAATGGCTGGCGTGTCAATCGAGCCAACT
The DNA here is from genome assembly GCF_963866575.1 of Aeromonas sp. L_1B5_3. Taxonomy (NCBI): domain Bacteria; kingdom Pseudomonadati; phylum Pseudomonadota; class Gammaproteobacteria; order Aeromonadales; family Aeromonadaceae; genus Aeromonas; species Aeromonas sp. L_1B5_3. The sequence continues at coordinate 94,484 of NZ_CAWMDN010000101.1, read as the reverse complement.
CAATTTTATGAGTTGGCTCATGGTGTTAGCGCCCGATTTACAGATCGGTAAACTCGGGAATATGGGCCCGACCGCGACTCTCGAGGAAATCGAGCAGGGCTCGGGGGGAGCGCACCAGGATCCGCTCCAGCGGAAAGCCCGCTTCGGTCACCAGACGGTGGCAATGGTCAAAATCGCCGAGGCTGAAAGCGACATGGGAATCGGAGCCGAAAGTGAGATAGGCTCCCAGATCTCGCGCGGCTTCAACGATGGCGCGGCAGTTGCCTTCGCTCCCCGGGCGCGAGTGAATGAAGGAGGAGTTGTTGATCTCCAGCGCCACCCGATAGTCCGCAGCCGCCTTGACCACCGCCTGAATGTCGATGGGAAATGAGGGGTTGCCCGGGTGGCTGATCATATCGACCCGGCCGCTCTTGATGGCGTTGATCATCGCCTGGGTGTGGGTTGCTTGGTCGCAGGGAGGGAATACCTGCTCATGAAAACCCGCCATGATCATATCGAGACGCGACTCATAGCGCTCTGGGAAATCGATCTCCCCGTCGAGGTTTTTGATGTTGGCCTCGATACCCCGCAGGATCCCCACCCCGTCCACCACTCTTGGCAATATCGGCAAGTTGGCAAAATGCCAGACATGAGGGGCATCGGCCATCTCGGGGCCATGATCCGTGGTGGCGAACAGCTTGATCCCCTTGGCTCTGGCGATGGGCAGATAGTCGTGGATGGTGCTGTAGGCGTGGGTGCTGGCAATGGTGTGAGTGTGGGTATCGACCGGGTACTTCATCTTCTCTCCCCTCATATTTTGAAGGGGCAGCATAACAAAGTAGGGGGAATTGGGCCACGCCGGCACTTGCCACACTTTGTCACAAAATACCGAGGAACTGACATAGTCTGAGCCGGACTGACTGGCATACTGGCTCCCGTCGATACATGCCTGAACTCGCATCGACAGTTTGCCGTCAGGATGATGCAAACTCACTTTCCCCACCGTCGCTCCCCGCGGCGGTTTTTTTTGCCTGTTTGTTACCCTCTGCCACCGTCCACCGGGCAAAAAAATGCCCAACTAGCAAGAAGCAGGTTGGGCGAGACTTAATGTTTAATTGCAGTGGCATAGATATAGAGTCTCGCGCTGTGGAGTTAGTTCCGACCTTTTTGTGCTTTTTCACAAAAAACATTCTGCTAACACCCGTTCACAATCTCTTGACACCTCGCGTTATGAAACGTACTTTTTAAACATTCGTTTAAGTGAGGTGTCCAGTGAGTAAAATCGATACCAAAAACCGTATTCTCGACGCCGCTGAAGTGCTGTTTGCCGAGCGGGGATTCGCCGATACCTCTTTGCGTCTGATCACCAGCGAGGCCGATGTCAATCTGGCTTCCGTGAACTATCACTTCGGCTCCAAGAAGGAGCTGATCCAGGCGGTGCTCGACCGCTATCTGAGCCTGTTCATGCCCGATCTGGATGCCCGCCTGCGGGTGCTGATGGAGCAGGAGCAGCTGACCCTGCTGCAACTCTTTGAAAGTTTTGTCGAGCCGCTGATGAAGCTCTCGGCCGTGCGGGCCAACGGCCCGGCCATCTTCATGCAGTTGCTGGGGCGCGGCTATATCGACAGCCAGGGCCACCTGCGCCGCTTTATCACTGCCCACTATGGCCCCATTTTGCAGCGGATCACCCAGGCGATCTCCAAGGCCAACCCGGCCCTCTCGCCGGCGGATCTCTTCTGGCGCCTGCACTTCACGCTGGGCACCGTCGTATTCACCATGGCCTCTGCCGATGCGCTGCGCGACATCGCCCTGGCCGACTTTGGCCAGCAGCTCGATGTGGAAGGGCTGGTGCGCAACGTTATTCCTTATCTGGCGTCCGGAGTCGGGGCACCAGTGGAGTCGACCAGGCTCTCCCTGGCCGTGTAACAACCAACAATAAATCAACGGAAACAGTGAAATAGAAGGAACTTCGGTATGATCACATTGCTTATCCTGCTGGTGCTGGCGATTGCCGTTGTGCTCGGCGTCCCCTCACTGCGCAAACAGTGGGTAACCCGTCCTGTGTTCGGCATCTTCAAGAAGATATTGCCGCCCTTGTCGGCCACCGAGCGGGAGGCCATGGAAGCCGGCTCCGTCTGGTGGGATGGCGAGTTGTTTCGCGGCAATCCCGACTGGAAAAAACTGCACGGCTACGGCAAGGCCGAGCTGACCGCAGAGGAGCAGGCCTTTATCGACAATCAGGTCGAAACCCTGCTCGCCATGGTTGATGACTTCAAGATCGTCAACGAAACCAAAGACCTGCCAGAACCGGTCTGGGACTATCTGAAGAAGGAAGGCTTCTTCTCCCTGATCATCCCGAAATCCTACGGCGGCCGCGAATTCTCGGCGATCGCCAACTCCACCATCGTCACCCGCATTGCCACCAAGAGCCTGAGCGTGGCGGTTACCGTCATGGTGCCGAACTCCCTTGGCCCGGGCGAGCTGCTGATGCACTACGGCACCCAGGCCCAGAAAGATTTCTGGCTGCCGGGGCTGGCCAATGGCAAAGAGGTGCCCTGCTTCGCCCTGACCGGGCCGGAAGCGGGCTCCGATGCAGGTGCCATTCCTGACAAGGGAATCGTCTGCAAAGGGATGCACAAGGGTGAAGAGGTGCTGGGTATTCGCCTCAACTGGAACAAGCGCTACATCACCCTGGCGCCGCGCGCCACCGTGCTGGGACTGGCGTTCAAACTCTATGACCCGGAAAAACTGCTGGGTGACAAGGAAGAGCTCGGCATCACCTGCGCGCTTATCCCCACCAGCCACCCCGGCGTGCGCGTCGGCGATCGCCACTACCCCATGGGTCTGGCGTTCCTGAACGGCCCGACCTTCGGCAAGGATGTGTTCATTCCGCTCGACTGGATCATCGGCGGCCCGGATTACGCCGGCCGTGGCTGGCGCATGCTGGTGGAGTGCCTCTCCGCCGGTCGCGGCATCTCGCTGCCTGCTCTGGGCACCGCTTGCGGTCACATGGCGAGCCGCACCGTGGGCGCCTACTCCTACGTGCGCAAGCAGTTCGGCATGTCCATCGGCAAGTTTGAAGGAGTGCAAGAGGCGCTGGCCCGCATCGGTGGCCTCACCTATCAGCTGGAAGGAGCCCGTCGCATGACTGCAGGTTCGCTGGACTTGGGGCAGGCACCGGCCATCGTCACCGCGATTTCCAAGTACCACATGACCGAGATGGCGCGCCAGATCATGGATGACTCCATGGACATCCACGCCGGTCGTGCCATCCAGCTGGGCCCGAAAAACTACACCGGCTACGCCTACATGGGGATTCCGGTCGCCATCACGGTGGAAGGGGCCAACATCCTGACCCGCAACCTGATGATCTTCGGGCAAGGGGCTACCCGCTGCCACCCGTATGTCTTTGCCGAGCTGGAAGCGGCCGCTGATACCGACGTGGAGCGCGGTCTTGAGAAGTTTGACGCCCTGCTGATGAAACACATCGCCTTTGGCGCCGGCAACTTCTTCGGTTCCCTGTTCCAGGGGCTGACTCTGGGTCAATTCAACAGCGCGCCGGTAGCCGGTGAAACCGCTCGCTACTACAAACAGCTCTCCCGCATGAGTAAAGGGCTGGCCCTGTGCGCCGACGTCTCCATGCTGATGCTGGGTGGCGATCTCAAGCGCAAGGAGATGATCTCCGCCCGTCTGGGTGATGTGCTGAGCCACCTCTATCTGGCCTCCGCAACCCTCAAGCATTACGAGGATCAGGGCCGTATGGTCTCCGATCTGCCGTTCGTGCAGTACGCGGTGGAGCGCAACCTCTACCTGATTGGTAAGGCGTTCGAGGGCTTCTTCCAGAACTTCCCGAACAAGGTGGTGGGTGCCGTGCTCAAACGCGTGGTGTTCCCGTTCGGCGTCGGTTACAAGATGCCGGCCGACGATCGCTGCCACGCCATCTGTCTGGCCATGATGAAGCCGGGTGAGTTCCGCGACCGTCTGACCGCACTCTGCTACGTGGGTAAGGACGAGGCGGATCCGGTCGGCCTGATGGAGCGTGCCTTCCAGGCCATGGTCGCAGTGCAGCCCTACGAGAAGAAACTGGTGCAGGCCCAGAAAGAGGGCAAACTGCCCCGCAAACTGGCGCTGCCTGAACTGGTGGAAGCTGCGCTGGCCAAATCGGTGCTGAGCAAGGATGAGGCAGACAAGCTGCTGGCCGCCGATGCCCTGCGCTACGAAGCGATTCAGGTAGACAACTTCGCCCCAGGCGAGCTGGAGGGAATGGCGCAGTCCAGCCCCATCCATCACGCCGCCTGACAAGCGATAATCAAAAAGGCCCCTTTCGGGGCCTTTTTTTATGGCAATAGCCACGCACTGACCGTTCGCACATCCTGCGTACAGCCAAGCAGGCCGGAGTTTGCTATCTTGCGGCCATCATTTGCGTTTAGAGCAAGCACAACCCATGAGCATTATTTTGGGCATAGACCCGGGATCGCGGATCACCGGTTACGGGGTTATCCGGGTCGTCGGCGGCAAGGCCGAATATCTGGGGTCGGGCTGTATCCGCACCGATTGCGGCGAGCTGCCCGAGCGCCTCAAGCAGGTCTATGACGGGGTATGCGAGATCATCACCCAGTTCAAACCCACCGAATTTGCCATCGAACGGGTCTTTATGGCCCGCAACGCCGACTCGGCCCTGAAACTGGGGCAGGCCCGTGGCAGCGCCATCGTCGCGGCGGTCAACGCCTATCTGCCGGTGAGCGAATACTCTGCCACCCAGATCAAGCAGGCGGTGGTCGGTACCGGTGGCGCCAGCAAGGAGCAGGTGCAGCATATGGTGACCCATCTGCTGAAACTATCCGCCACCCCGCAGGCGGATGCGGCGGATGCCCTCGGTGTGGCGCTCTGCCACCTGCACACCCGCCAAAGTCTGATCAAGATGGCAGGGCGCGCCAGCAGCTCGGTACGTGGCCGCTATCGCTAAACCTTGTTCACCCGCCCCGCTCACCTCGGGATCGCCAAATAAAAAAACCGCCCCGGATATCCGGGGCGGTTTTGTTTGGCCCATCAGCAAGCCGGGACGTAGCTAAAGACGAAATAGCTCGGCTTGGCACTCTGCGTTTGGCTAGACGAACAAGCTACCCGAGCGTACCGGAATACTCTCCTCCTGAGCTTGCAATAAAGGCAGCAGTTCGTGGTAACCGGCATGCAGCTTGTCGCAGGCAGCTTGGCATACTTCTGGATCCGCATGCTCATCCAGGGTGCACCACAACAGCAAATGCCCTCGACCATCCACCGTCAGTCTGGCCGGTTGCAAGGTAGAGAGTGGGCTGTTGACCTGCAACAGCAGCAACATGACGCCGGAGAGCATTCTGGTGGGAAGCGGGGCGAGCGGCAGTGCCAGCACATATTGTCCGTCGATCTTCTCGAACCATAGCTCTGGCGCATCCTCAAACCTGATCACCCTGCTCTCGCCCGCGGCGGGTAGAGCCAATCCCAGTGAACCCAACCAATCAATCAGCATATTTACTCCTTCATCATCCAGGAGCGAGCCTGAGTCACGGTGGTAGAGGAGAGAGGCTTGCTCCACGGTTTATTGCGGGCCCCATAGTTATCAGCCAGCTCCCGCAGGGCCTCATTGACCTCGACCGACGTGGTAGCGCCGACAAGTGCGTGCTCGGTTTTACGCAGGAGCGCCACATTGCTGTCCGGCTGACCGGGACGGAACAGGGAGGGGTAGATCACCTCATGAATGATGTTGTTCGCGACCGTTGCCACCTGACGACGGCTGGCCTCTTCCTTGCCCAGATCCAGCGCGGCGAAACGCCCTGCCGGGCTCGGTGTATCGAGCAACCTGGCCAGCGCAGGGTTGTCTGCCTGATTGAGCTGCGCGGCAAGCCACTGCTGCCGGGCCGGCGAGTCTGCGAGTGTGCCGAGCTGCTCCAGAGCCTGCGTCAGCGAGCCAGAGAGATCGAGTCGCGCCGAGGGATCCTGCTCCAGCACAGATGCAACCAGCACAGAGAGTTGCTCCTGAACTTCCTGACGAAAAAGGGCCGTGGTCTGGACATCCGGGGTGCGCTCTTCGGCCACCGCGGCAAAGTCCCGATCCGGGAGCGCCAGCAGCGCCGACTCCAGATCCTGGAACTGATAATCCTTGCGGCTGCTCTCCCGTCCTTCCAGATGCTGCCCAACCACATCGGCCAGCCTCTCCTGCAGATGCTGCTTGTCCGCATCGCTCATGGTGAAGTTGAGGGTGCCACTTAACGTGCCGCTGAAATCACCGCGCTCTGATTTGAGCGGTACGGTCACCACTTGATCGGTCAACCCGTCAAGCCCTCTGGTTTGCAACGCCGAGCGTGCACCGACGGGAGCCCCAACTACCCAGTCTGCAATCGCCCCCTTGCGAGTACCGCGATCGGCCGGTTTCCCGCCCTCTTCTTCAAACTTGAGGATCAGGTTCTCGTGCTCGGCGATGGTGGCGCCCCGGGCCTCGGGATGGATAAGTTCAGGCACCGGGACGTTGAGCATGACGCCACCATCTTGCAATGACAGCTTCTCCCCCTGCGCCAAGAAAGGTTGATGCTGCTCCTCCGGGCGACTGAACACCACCGGGAATGAGCCCGATATGTGCGCGGCGCGGGCAATCTCCATGTCTGGCGTCAGGCCGGCGTTAAACAGGATCATCTGGGGACGACCATCAAACATGCCAGTCCCCGTGATGTTCAACTCCTTGATGGCCGGGATGTGGCGACCAAGCAGAGCCAGATCGCCGAAGGTCACACCGCCCCCCTGTTCGAGGCGCTGACGAATGGCTGCGACGTCGGGTCTGGCTGCCAGCTCGGGGTGAGACTTCAACTGCGCCAGAACCGAACTGCGTGACTCCTGCTTGAGTATCCTTTCGAGCGGGACGGCATCCGACTGCAGACGCGGGAAGATGTTGCTCAACAGCTGTACGAAGCTGCCAAGTTTACCCAGCTTGAGTTTTTCGAGCACGCTGGCGATCGCTTTGCCCGCTTCGCCACTCATGTGCTGGGCCAGGCTGATCTTTTTAACCGGCGAATCAAGCAGGCTGATGAAGTCCATCTCGTCAGAGAGCGCCTTGAACTCGCTCGCGTTCATACCGGCAGCAAGCAGTGCGGCGGTAATGGCGCCGGCCGAGGAGCCAGAGAGTGTGCGGATCCCCTCCAGCTTCCCCTGCGCCTCCAGTGCCTGGATGGCGCCCGGATAGGCAGCCCCTTTGGCGCCGCCACCGCTGAGCACCAGGCTGGTGATGGGCGGCCGGGCCAGAGTAACGGATGCCGAGCCATCCTGCTGGCGGGTAATGGTCACCTGACGCGGGCCGCAGCCCTCACAGATCACATCGCGCTTGGCAGAAGCCGCCAACGGGGCATGGCTCACACTCTCCAGCCGGGGGCCGGATACGCCACCCAGAGTCGCGACAAGGCTGGGGGCACTCTCCTGCGGTCGGCCAGGTTGCGGCTCGACAGCAGGCGTGTGGGTCGATGGTGAAAGACTGGGGGCTTGCTGAATCTGCATGGCGCTTCTCCTGTTACGATGGAATTGTCCCCATTCTAGGGATGCAACCCATGGTCGTTTGGCAACAGAAGCCGCGATTTTGTCAATGGGGGGATTTATTTTCTCTCGTGAACATCGGCGCGCTCCAGTGTCACCGCCATCGCCCGCGAGAGCGCGTCGAGCTGGCCATCGAGGCTGGCATCGATGATCCCCACCTCGGTTTCGAGGATGCAGCCTCCCTGATCGAGGCGGGCATCTGCAGAGATCTCGAGATACCCGATCTCGGGGAAATCCTTGTGTACCCGGGCAATCTGATCGCGTACCGCCTGCACCTGCTCGGGATTGACCCGCACCGTCACCTGCTTCTGGTTGCTCACCAGCGAGAGCGCCTCGCGCACCACCTTGAGGGTGAGCGCCACCTGATCGTAATCGTGCAGGATCTTGCGCACCGCCTGCAGCACCACCTCGCTCATCTGTTGTTCCACCGTGCGGTAGTATTGCTGGCACTGCAGCTGGGTCTGGTGCACCAGCACAGCCTGCTCGAGGCTAGCCTCCTCGATGCCGGCCTGCCAACCGAGCTGCTTCTGCTCCTCATAAACGGCACGCGCCTCCTCGACGATATCGGCAGCCTGTGCCCGGGCGGCATCGACCAGCGCCTGAGCACTCAGATAGGCCTGATAGTCGTGACTGCGCAGGATCCGCTGACCGGGAGCCAGTTGCAGGTGTTCACTCTTTATTTCAACAAATGGCAGCATTGTGGCGTTACCTGTTTGGCAATTTTGAGACAGAGTGCGCGAGCGAGTGGCAGCTCGGCATCAGCCAGTGACCAGCCTGGGCGCAGGGGTGATACCGGCAAACGTAGCGCAAGGCGACGGGCCCAGGCGGGATGAGCGGTCCCCGCCGCAGCCAGCCAGAATCCCAAGCCTGCCGCCTCCAGCGAGGCGCTATCGAGCGTGGCGGGCAGCGGTTGCTGCCAGCCGGCAGGCCAGGGGCCAATCAAGAGGTCGAGGCGGGCGAGCAGCGATCTGTGCCCCTCCTCCCCCAACACCGCGATTATTTGGCGCAGCACAGGCGCTTGCAGGCAGTGGCGGATCGCCTCGCCATGGAGCACGGCGCCAAGCTGGCGCAGCACGAGCGCCAGCGCCTCGGCCGGAAAGAGCGCCAGCCCTCCAAGCTGCGCGGGCAGTTCGTAGTCGATAGCCAGTGCCAGCTCGTCGAGCAGGGCCTGATTGCAGGCAGGCAGAGTGCGCCACTCGGGCACGCTCGCCTGCAGCCAGCGCCACGAGGCGGGGAAGTGCTCCTCGTGCAGGTAGCTGGCCGGACAAAAGCGCAGTTGATAGGGGGTAAGGCCGACCGCCATCAACGACTCCGACGCCGGTGCCATATGAATTGGGCCAGGTTGGTGGTCACCACCAGCGCCAGCAGGAGCGCGATCAGTCCACCCAGCCGCCATCTGGATCCTTCACTCACCTCGATGGAGAAGAGGGTGGTATTGCGCGGCATCAGGGGGCTCTGGCGTACATCGGCCGAGGGTACCAGCACCACGCTGATCCGGTCGTAGGCAAGCCCTTCAATGCTGTTGTTGACCAGCTGCTTGATCTGCGGGATGTAGGTGTCGAGCTGGATATCCGCCGCATGCTTGATAAAGACCGAAGCCGAGGCGGGCGATGGCTTCTTGCTGATCCCCTCGTTCCCTTCGGGCAACACCACATGGACGCGGGCTACCAGCACGCCGTCGATCTCCGAGAGGGTGTGGGAGATCTCCTGGGCCTTGGCGTAGTTGAGACGAGCCCGCTCCTCGGTGGGCGAGGAGATGAGGCCATCCTTGGGAAAGACATCCTGCAGGGTGGAGAAGCTCTCGCGCGGATACCCCTTGCGCTTGAGCAGTTCAACCGCCTGCGCCACATCGGACTCCTCGACCAGCAGCTTGATGTTGCCATCCTTGTCAGGCTGCTTGTCCGAGGAGATCCCCTCGGTGCGCAGCAGCGCCAGCATCTCGTTGCCCTCTTTCTGGTTCACCCCGGTATAGAGCTCCACCTTGCAGCCACTGAGCAGCAGGGAGGTGCACAGCACCCCCATCAGCATCGATCTCTTCACACTACCTCACTGGGTCTTCAACAGGGTTTCTACGTTCTGGCTCATCTTGCCCACTGTCTTGGCAATGAGCTCCTCCTGCATGGTGATCCGCATCAGTGACCACTGCATCTGCATCAAACTGTTGGGGTCATCACCCGGCGTTGCCAGTTCGGCCTGCAGGCTCTGCTTGGCCTCGACAAACTGCTGCTTGATCTCGCCGATTTCGCCAAGCAATGTACCGCCGATCCCCTGAGCGCTGCCGCCCATCGCCTGCTCGAAGGTAGCGATCTGGGCACCGGGAACATCCGCCGCTTTCAGCTCATCCAGGCTGGTCACCACGGCCTGCGCACTTTGTGCTATCTCCATCACTCCTCCAGATCCAGTTTGTGTGCGTGACGCACCAGATTGTTGACCATGCCGTTGTGCGGGATCAGGGTCATCAGTTCGCGTCGGGCCAGCTCGGCCAGATAGTCGTTACCGGACAATGCCCCCTGCCCCCGCAGCTCTGCCATCACCTTGAGCAGCACCGTCTCCCGCCGCGACGAGAGCGGGTCAAACTCCCGCATCAGGGTACGCAGCTCTGGCAAGTCGATGGCCGCCACCACTGGCAGCTGGCGCTCGCCAAAGCGCTCAATCAGCTTGCTCGCAACCGGCTTGAAGAGCAGGTCGGCGACCCCGGCCGTTTTCTCATCCTGCTGATAGACCTGCCAGAGCAGCTCGCGCCGGGTGGCGGGAGAGTGTCCCTCCAGCAGCGCTTCCAGTGGAGTCCCCTCTTTCCAGCGCGTCAGCAGGGCACTGCTCTCCTCTTTGGCCAGCAGCCGCTCAAAATGTTGCCGCTCTGCCGCTGCAGGCGGGGGCAAGCCAGGCGGCGTTACTGCCAGCGGACGGATGCCCTGCTCGTTACCATCGACCTTCATGAGGCAATCTGTTCGCGCATGCCGGCGGCAAACTGCTGCAAGGAGGAGAGCTCGCTCTGCTCAAGCAGGGCCAACCGGCTCTGCAGTGCATCCAGCCGCGTCAGCCGCCATTCGCACAGGGCGAGCCAGGGTTCCAGTTCGGGGGTATCGCACCCTTTGCCCAGCGCCAGAGCCCCCTCGTAATCTCCCCGGTTCATCAGGGAGGAGAGGCGGATCAGGGTGACACACTCGCTCATCTGCGGATCGCTTGCGAGCCAGTCGGCGATAGCGGCGGCCTGCGAGTGACAATGATGACCGGTGCCGGCCACCGCCAGTTCGGCCAGTTGCCGTTTCAGTTGGCGATCCATCGTCACACCTTCTGCAAGATGCCCTGCATCAAATCTTTCATGCTGCGGGTCACGGTAGAGTTGATGTTGTAGATCACCGACCACTTGTTGATTTTGTGCTGCAGCTCGGCCAGCCTGGCGGGGTCATCGGGATTATCTTTAAGTGCGTCAATCGCAGCTTTTACGTCATTGTTGGCATCGTTCGCCTGCTTCTTCAGCGCCTCGGCGACGTTATCCAGGGTATTCCCCGGGTTAAAAATGGGTTCTGCCATATCTTATGCTCCTTTGATCTGCTCAAGTATCTGCATGCCCGCCTCGATGGCGTCCGCTTCCTGTTGCCACTGCCGGTACTGCTGCGGAGATCCCCCGCGCATCAGCTGGCGCTTGACCTCCCCCAGCGCCTGCACCAGCTGCTCCTGCAGCGTGCGGGCGAAGGCGGGATCAGCGCCGGACAGTCGCGTTTCCAAACTGGTCATCATGGCTTTCGCCCCCTTTCAATCTGACGATGTATTGCTGCTTGCCCTTGCTCACCACCACCGCATCGCGCTGGATAGAGAGGATGCGAACTCCGTTGGCTGTCGCCCCTCCGACCGGGTAGCGGCGGTTGTCCGCCAGGGTGACGTAGGGCACCCGACCGAGGGAGACACTGCGCACCTCGAACTCCAGCTCATCCTGACGGGGAGTTCGGCTCTGGTTGATCAGCTCCAGCATGGGGTGAGAGCCGAACTCGCGGCGAAACTGCAGTTGCAATTGCTGAAATTGCGCCAGCCTCGCCTCATCCAGCTGACCTGACAGCTCGATCCGGTCGCGCGATTCACTCACCCGCAGCAAACCGGCCAGTCCCTGCTCCTGCAACATGGCATCGAGTCGCTTGCGGTGGGCACCGGCTACCTGCACCCGGTTTTCGATGCCGAGTAGCCCCGGCACCTCCTGCTTGAGCAGGGATTCAATGCTGTTCCAGCGTTCATCCTGCACACTGATGGCTCCGCTCAAGCGCAGCCAGCCTGGCTCCTTGCCATTGCGGATCTGCAACTGCTCGTGACCGAGTTTTTGCAGGATGAAACCGGCGCCCTGACGCAGATCCTCCATGGTGCGCAGGTCAAGGCGATAGCTGAGCCCCTTGCCATCGAGATACTGCTGCAGGGCGAGGCGGTTGCCGTTCTCATCCACATAACCAGAGAGCAGCCAAAGTTCGGGGTCACTGCTGTTGAGCACCACCTGGCGATAGGCTGGCGCGGTCAGAAAGCGCTTGAGCTCCTGCTCATTGCGAGCGGTATCGCTCTCGCTGCTCCCCTGCCACCAGCCGTGGCCAAGCATCACGACCACCGCCATGACCAGCGACAGGCAGAGGCCAACCAGCCACCACTCGGCACTGCCGGCACGCCGCCGAGGTCGCGCCGGTGCCGCCATGGCAGGCAACGCCTCCAGCTGTTCGGGCAGCAATCGGCTGCTGTCGCAAAAACTCCAGAGCAGGGGGCCAGCCTCCAGCCGAGTACCGGCCATCAGCTGGGCGCCAGCCTCCAGTGCCGCGCCATCCTGAGTTGGCGTGATACCCTCAGCCCACCCCTGCAGGTTGATCCCTTCGGCCGACACCAGCAGCACCAGATGCTCGGCAGCCATCCCCTCGTCCACCAGCACCAGATCGGCCAGCAGCGGATCGGAGCCGATGACCAGACGCCCTTCCGGCAGGGCTACCTCTACCCCGCGGTTAAGCCCGCGATAAACGCGGCACTTCCAGCTCATCGACCAGCTCCGGCCGGAGTCGCCTGCATGCACCAGCTGGCCGCCGGGGTGCATTTTTGATCCTTCGCCATCTCGACCAGACGCCAGCCCAGCTCATTGCCCATCCGGCACTGGGTAAGGGCGGAGCTCTTGCCCCCCTGACGCAGCAGTTTCTGCACATCCCGCGCCGCTGCCAGCGGCTGGCACTGGGCGCCGCCCAGCACCTTGCCAAGGGAGAGACTCTGGTTGGAAATCTCGTCGACACCCAGCACTCCGGCGCGCAGATCCTGGCCATTGCCCAGCGCCAGATAGTGGGCGATACCGTCATCGATCAGACGAGGCTCAATGATAAAGAGCCGCACGGAACGACGGGTCTGGGTCTCCTTGCTGCGAAACAGGGCTCCCAGATAGGGGATGTCGCCGAGGAAAGGCACCTTGCTCAGGTTTTCACTCATCTCGTCGCGGTAGATACCACCGATCAGCAGGCTCTGGCCGTGGCCGACCCGGGCTATGGTGTCCACCACGGTACGGCTGATGGTCGGGATGCCGTCGATGCCGGAGCTGTTTGGCTTCTGATTGCCATCCTCGATATGGAGGCTCAGGCTGATCTCGGGCTTGTCGCCCATCTGGATCACCCGTGGCGTCATCCGCAACATGGTGCCGTAAGTAATGTCTTTCAGTTCTGCCACTCGCTCCCCACTGATCTTGACGTAGTAGGTTTCGCTGTGGTCGATCACCGCCTGGGTATTCTCCTGAGTCAGCAGGGTCGGACGGGAGACCACCTGGGCATTGCCCTCGTTCTCCAGCAGATTGACCCGGGCCAGCAGATAGTCGAGTCCTTTGGAATCCACCAGACTGCCGAGGGCGGCGCCCCCTTCAATGCCCTTGCGATCGCCGGTGGTCTTGATGATCACCTGCTGGTTGGATCCGGTGCGGATCCCCACACGCCAGTCCACCCCGAGCTGGGAGAGATCCTCGGCATTGATGTCGATAATGGAGAGAGCCACTTCGATGCGGGCCGCCGGTTTGTCTAGCGCCGCAATCAACTTGCCGTACATCGCCATCCGCTCCGGCGCATCGCGCACAATCACGGCGTTGAGAGAGGGGTCGGCCTGTACGATGGCCTGACCGGAGGCAACTTGCCCCCCCTTGCTCCCCTCGCCGTTCACCATCTGCACACCCGCATCGGAGAGCAGTCGGGAGAGGATGGTTGCCACGCCGGGGGCATCCACGCTGGTGTCGCGATACTGGATGGAGCGATCGGTGGCTGAGGCATATTTGAGCGGGAAGATCTCGATGGCGAGCGGCCCGGTCTTCTCGCTGCGCAGTTGGGACTGCTGCTCCAGTGCCACCGCCGTCTGCTCGATGAGTTCGAGATAGCGCGGCGGGCCCGAGACATAGACCAGCCGGTTATCGGCATCGGGGCGCCAGCCAAAGCGGGGTTCCCAGATACCGGCACGCTGCAGCGCCTGTTTCAGCTCGGCGGCACCGGTCTGTTCCAGATTGATGAGGCGAGACTGCACTTCGCTGTTCTTGAAGACGTAGAGCACGTTGCCGTCGTAGTACCAGACCAGGTTGTAGAGAGAGGCAAGCTGCTGCAGGAAGGCGAGCGGCTCGTCGTGCTCGAACTGGCCGTTGACCTGATCGTTGACCTTGTCGCTGACGACCACGGAGACCTCATAGTTGGCCCCGAAGTTGACCAGCACATCCCGCAGGCTCTCCCCCTCCGCCACATAGCTGTAGGGCATGGGCACCCAGTCGAGCTCCTGCGCTATCAGCGGACGCTGCCAGGCCATACAGACCAGCACCAGCCAGCAGAGTGGGCGGATCACTCTTTGCACGCTCAAGGGTGCCATATCATCTGTCTCCATTGCGGGGCCAGCACGGCCTCGGTCAGCTGGGGCTCCAGCCGCTCCAGCAGGGTGATGTGCTGGCTAATCCTGAGCTCCAGTTGTGCTTCGTCGAGCCACTCCAGCGCCAACCGGGCTTCCAGCTGCAGGTTGCCCAGCTCATCCAGCACCAGGGCATGCGGGGTGTGACGCCCCCAGGCCACCACCTGTTGCAACAGGCGCTTGAGCAGGGCCGGATCATGGCTCTCCCCCTCACCGTGACGGGTTGAGGTGAGAGGGGTGCTGAGCAGCAACTCGCTCGCTCCGGGGGTCAAAAAGAGGGGATAACCATCGAGTCGCAGATGGTATCTACCCTGTGCGTCGGCAACAAAAGGCCCTTGGCCAAGTTTTGCGGCCAATCGATTCAGTAGCGTTTGCATAGTTCCTCGGGCTATCTAAGGCGCGGGAGGCTGCCAGTAGAAGTGATCCTGAGCGAGGGCGATGCCCCGGCCCGTCAGCCACTCATGCAGTGTGTCACCAGCAGCGGCATCGTCGGGCAGTGCCTGCAGGGCTTGCCAGCAGGTGCCAAGCTCAAGCGGTACCGGCAGCAGCCGCTCAAAGGGGACCTGCTGCCCCTGCTCTGCGTACCAGGCCGGCCAGGCCTGTTGCAACCGCGCTTCACACTGCACCTGCAACTGCGCCAGCTCCTGCTCGCGTTCGCTCACGCTGGCGAGCTGTTCAGCAATCCGGCGCTCGAGGCCGGACGGTACATCGACCACGGTTTGCCAGAAGATAGACTGGGCATGGAGCTGACGGCGCATCAACTGCAGTTGATCAAGCTCATTGAGCCAGGCGCCATACAGCGGCTCCAGACGTTGTACCCACCAGCGGTGAAGGGGATAAAGCACCCAGTGCCACAGCCGCTGCGGATCGGCCAGATTGATGCTATCCCCCAGTTGCTGCAACCAGTCATCACGCTCACTGCCAGCAAGGCGCAGCAGCTGTTGCAGCTCATCACGGGAGACGGCCAGCGCAATATCGAGACGGCGCTGAAACCAGATGGACCCGAGCAGGCGCTCCAGACGGGTTCTTGGCAGCAGACGCTGCAGCAACGCCATCTGCTGGGAGCTGATCACGCCGGCGTCCTGATAACGGAGCACGGACTGTCGTCCCACCAGCTGGGCCAGGTTGAGGCTCTCTGGTTGGACAACGGCAACCCGGCGACCTGCAAAGAGGCCCTGATTGGGTGATGTGTGATCTTGCTGACTCATGCTATGCCTTGCTCATCTTGCTGCGGGCAATTTATGGAATAATGTTTCGGTATGCTGACTATTCTACCCATGGCTCTGCCCTGCGACTTATAAAAAACGTCAGATTATTTTAGTCCGGCGTTAATCTTTGCCATGACGGGCACGGCTCGGGGTACAGCCAAAACGGCGCCGATAACTCTGGGTGAAATAGGACTGGCTGGAGAATCCCGCCTCCATCGCAATATCGACGATGCTCATCTCGCTATTGAGTAATAACTGATGAGCGTAGAGGATCCGCTGTTCGCTGATCCAGGCTCGGGGCGATACGCCATATATTGCGCCAAACAACTCCTTGAATGTGGTTAGCCCCATGCCGAACTCTTTGGCAAATTCGCTGAGCTTCCACTCCATCAGATAATGTTTTTCCATGAACTGCTGCAACCGCTCGACCTGGCGATTGCTCAGCTGGCGCAAAATAGACATCAATTGCGGTCCCTGTTCGCCAAAGGCGAGCAGAAAAAGCAGCTCTTCGGTTCGCAACCGGGCCAATTCGGGAGGATGTTCATGCTCGATCAACCCCTGCAAGCCCTGGATGGACTGGTTGATCAGAGGGGATGCATGAAACGGCAGCAGGCTGGGAGCAATACCCTCAACCCGGCTGACCTCGCTCAGCAGTGAACCGAAACGCTGCAGAAAACCCTGCAAAAAGGAGTTGGAAAGGGGGATCCAGAGCAGGTGACAAGGCTCATCGCCGGTTGCAACCGCATAGCTGCCACGGCGCACGAATATCAATTCGTTGGGGGATAACTCATAGGTATCGGTGCAGTCCTGCCAGCTCATCGCGCCATCCAGGAGAACATATATTCCCTCCTGGCGGTGTTCAATGACGCTGAAAGCAGACATGCACCACTGGAGCAGGGCCATATCGCCCTTCTCTGTGGTTGTAATGCCCTTCATTTTTGTTTTCCTGAATCTGCGTGTATTGCAAGTAGCACCTCGGCAGAAAAAGGCTCCGTCCGGGTGGTTTATTATTGGTGTTTATTTTTCTTAGTTATGAATGTCATCATTAAGCGAAGACCATGAATTTAATCAACACTTAAATCAGAAGAAAATCCTACAACAATCACCAGCATAAAAACCAGCCAAAAATTAGAGTCATGACACTACTGATACAATTGATAACGCATTTATCAGGCCTTTTTCTTACGTCATTAAATAGTTCGTTACAGAAAGAAACGCTGCAACCCAGCTGATAAATTAATAACCAGTTGATTTCCAGCTTGTTTATTAGATACGGCTTATTATTGACACAATGGATAACAAGGGCGTGGCTGCAATGAAATTACCAATGGGCGACTATTTAAAACCTTAAAAACTTTTTGCTGAGCCGTTGCCTGAATCGCGCCATTGCCAATAAACCGCAACCGGGTACGCACATAGAGTTCACCCTCTCCCCACTGCAGAGGCGTCAGCCGCATATCAAAAACCAGAGGCAGCATGGTCAGCTCATAACGGGTTGAGGCTACCTGCAGTGGCCGTCCTTCCATCACGCTCAGAACTGTCACCTCCACGGTGGCAGGGCGAGGTAAATCGGCATTGAGGTGCACCTCCCCTGTCAGGCTCTGCGACACAGGAGGGACAACCGTGGTACTGACACAGCCACCGAGAGTCAGCAGCGCGAGCAAGAGCAGCGTTCTCATAACAACCGGATCCTTCTCTCGGTCAGCGGCTTGTGCTCGCCCTGCTGCAGGCGATCCAGCATCTGCTCCTGCGCTCTGCTCAGCGCAAGAGTGCGGCGCAATGCCGCCGCCAGCGGCACAGGTTCAACCAACGCATCACGGCCGCTCACGGCCCTACCGGCAAAGCAACCCGTCGCAGAGCGTTCTGCCGCAGATGCCAGCTGGCTGGCGCTCGATTCCTGGATCTTCATGGTCACACCCGTACTCCCATCACCTCGTCACTCTTGCTGAGCGGGCCAGGTCGTGGCTGCAGCAGCTCCTGCCAGAATTCGGCGTGCTCCAGCATGCTGGCCAGACTCTCTTCAAGCTGGGTCAGGGTCAGCCGCGAGGCCGACATCTGGCGGTAGAGTTGCACCGTCAGGCTCTCTTCATCGAAACCAAAGTGGAGATTGAACTGATACCAGTTGCGGTTGAAGCTGGCCAACTGGCGAAAGATCCCCTCACCCACCTGATGCAATTCGGCCACATCGACCTGCATCACCAGGTGATCCCGTTCGGGCACCAGAATGAGAGAGAGCTGCAAGTGCTCGTCAAAACAGAGTGCTGCCACCCCCTCCCGGTTCAGGGTCAGGGAGGGCAAACCATATTTGGTGGCAAACTCGGCGAGCAGCCGATTGATGATGACAGTGGCGTCCATGATTTCCTCCAGCAGAGAGGAGAGGATGGTAGCTCGCCATCCCGATGGCGGCTGTCACTCAGAGGCGGCTCTTTTAAGAAAAGTGGTCGGCACACGAAAAAGGCGCCCGTCGGGCGCCTTGCTGCCTGCTCGCGTCAAGCAACCCCGAAGGCTGCCTTGAGCGTCTGGTTGAGGGTCTGGGAGTACTGCTGCATCAGCTGCAGCACATCCTTCATGAAGTTGGCATTGAAGGCCATGTTGTCTTCAATCTTCTGCTTCTCGGTCTGGCTGATGGTCGCCTTGACTTCATCTTCCTTGGCCGTCGCCTGACTCTCGCCCTGGGCAACCTGCACCGCCGAGTTGCTCATCTGCCCGATGGACTGGATCACGGTACTGGCAATCTGTTGTCGGCTGTTATTGGTCTCAAACGATTTGTTCAGCGTATTGATGGCTGCTTCGTCGCTCTTGATCCTTGCCGTCAGTTCTTGTCCCGCGTCCCCCATCTCGAGGCCAGCAGACTTCTTCATATCCCCTATCTGCTTCAGCTCCTGCTGGCGCCCGGCGATATTGGCATTAAGCGCCTTGTCCTGCTTGATCGCCTTGGCAGACTTGTTCAGAGAGAGTCCTCCCGTAATGGCCGAAAAACCGGCCATTACACCGGATACCACCGCCATGACGATCATCAGCTTGGCGCCGCTGCGCATCTCGGCGACCTGCGCTTTCTGGCTGTCGATCACCTGCTGGTTCTCCATGTCGCGCTGGGTCAGTCCCATCTGGCGCGCCAGACGAGCGAGCTGGAAGAGCTGCGACATCAGGTCGAGAGTATCGTTGAGCACCGCACGGGCCTGTTCCAGCTTGGCACCGTCCAGCCGCTGGGTCGGGGCCGGCAACTCGGGGCCGCCCTGACGCTTGACCTCACTGCCGGAGGTGATGCCGCCGGCCGCATGGGTCGTTTCACGATTGCCTGCCGCAAGGGGCTGCTCGACCCCTTCGCTAAACAGGGCATTGGCACGGATCGGATTGAAGGTGCTGTCGTTAATGTTCATAGATCCATCTCCTTATATGGCGGCCGGTCTGCGGGCGAGATTGCTCATCATCTCGCCCCTTGCGCTGATCATCTCGAAGATCATCTCCATGGTCTGCTGGAACGCCTCCATGATCTGTGAGATAGCCTCCTTGAGCTTGTCGATCACCGCCTGCAACTGGGTCATCTCGCTCTTGCTCTGTTGCAAATCGGCCTGCGCATAAAGCGCAGCAGACTCTTTGGATGACTGAACCGATTTGGTCACCCCTCCGCTCACATCGAGCAACACGTCAGTGCCCTGGGTGCCCATCTTCATCACCTTGGCCGTATTGCCTGTCAGTTTCATCGCCTCGACCGACCCCTTGGCCGCAAATCGACCAGCCAGATCACCCACTTTGGTCACCAGCTTGGCGCTCATCTCCGCAGCCGTCCCGCCAATCTTCGCCCCCACCTTGGTAATGAGGCTACCGATGGAGGAACCGAAGCTGGCCACCATGGAGATGACGGCAAGGGCTATTTCGATCCCCATCAGAGCGGGCCCCAGCTTCTCCATCACCTCCTTGGAGATCAGGCCTGCTTCGGCGGCATGCTGCACTGCCATATTGACCATGCCGACCACGCCGGCGGCGATCATCAGGGCGCCAGCGGCAGCACCCACCCCGGTCGCCACCATGATGGCGCCGATAACCACAGATGCGATGGCGCTGAGCCAGCCAAAAATCTTGCCGAAGATGCCCGCTTTCTTGGCCTCCTTGGCACTCTCCTCAGCCTCTTTGATCTTCTCCTGGTTCTCGCCAATCTTCTTCTCGTTCAATTCACGAGCGCGCTTGATATCGTCGAGCTTCAGCTTGGTCTGGGTCCGCTCCAGATCGCTGGTGAGCTTGCCCAGCTCAATCTCGAAGGCGGCCGGCGAGGTAAAGGCCGCAGTCACCAGAGCGCCGACGCGGGGCAGCAGCTTGCCGCTGTTCTCCACGGTCTCGCGAACCAGCCGGCTGATCTCTGCCAGCACTTTCTGGCCGGGACGATTATTGCTGGCCGCCAGCGGAGGAGTCAGAGCGACACCGGCTGTACGGGCTGCACCGCTCGCCTGCGTAACCGCGGCATCGAGCCGGGTTTCACTGCGCGGCTCGGCAGCTGGCTGCAAGCCAGCTACATTACCGATGTTTCCCAGCGGGGAAACGCTTCTTTCATTGCTGATCGGGTTCATCTTGCTGATCCCTTCTGATTGCGATGGCTTCCAACATGACCTTGGCGCTTGCCGCCAGATCAGCCAGCTGCGGGTCACTGCCCGCCAGCAGGTGGGCCGAGTGGAAGCCACTCTCGGCCCCTGTCAAATCCCCCTGTTGCAACCGGCACTCGGCTGCATGAAACGGGAAACGGGGATCTTTCAAATCGAGCATGGCGCCGAAGCTGTAGCTCTGAACTGCCGTTTCGTACTCACCCATCGCCTGACGGCAGGCACCGAGCCCGAGGAAGTAACGCGGCTCGTAGTGATCCAGCATGCAGAGGGCCTGAAAAATCTTGTGGGCATCTTGCCACTTGCCTGACTGGTACTGCCCGAATGCCAGCGCATAGAGCTGCTCCAGGGTATCGCCGGAGATATCCTTCAACATGGCGATGGTGCCGCCATCGGCAAGGAAGGACTCCAGTTCGGCTTCATACTCCGGGGTCAGGGTGGTGTCGGTCTGCATGTAATCTCCTTAAATGGCGGCAAGAATGTCGCGCATGATGCTGTCGTATTTCTGGATAAAACGGTTGAGGGCTTCGATGGCCGAGTTGTAGCGGGAGCTGACATCGTTGAGCCGGGTGGTCTTCTCGCTCACCTGATCGTTGAGCGGACGTGAGCGGTCACTCACGCTGGTGGCAAAGTTGCCCAGCTTGTTGTTGTCCTTGTCGTACTTGTACTCGTTCTCGACCCCTGCCATCGACCCACTCTGCTTCTTGTCGCTCTCGAGGAATGTCTTGACCGACACATGACCGGAGGCGTCCTTGGGCATCTGATCCAGCAGCTTGAACTCGGGGCCCTCGCGGAACTTGGCGTCGTTCTCATAGCCATAAAGCTTGTAATCCATCAGATTGAAATCTGTCTTGAAGGTCTGGCTGGATGAGGAAGAGAGCGCCTTGTTGATCTCTGACTGGATAACCCCGTAGATCTTCAGCTCGGCGGTGAGCGCCTTGAGCTCTTCGTTGATACCGGTACGCTTGTTGTTCTGGGTAAACATCACCCAGGTGAAGGCGTCGATGACCTCCTGATCGATACGATCATCGGTATAGCGACTGATCTGCGCCACGACATCGGGGAGCGCCAGCGGTAGCACTAGGGTGCCGACTTGCTTGCTGACCTCATCGAGCACGTCATCGTTGCTCAGGTAGCGGGCAACCAGCCTCTCCAGTTGTGCCCGGGTCAGCCTGGTCGAATCCTCCTTGCTGATGGAGACGTTGTCTTTCAGCTTGTCGACCAGTGCCCGCTGTTTTGCATTGAGGGTGCCTGACTCGCTGGTTAGCCACTGATCAATCTGGATATGATTTTTGTTGCGGGTGTAATCAGAGATAATGCTCATCACGTCTCCTTAAATCATCAGTCCACGCATCATGGTGGGGCGCCGGCTCTTGCGGCTCTCCCCCTGCTGTTCCGGCAACATCGCCTGCCTGCGGCGAAACTCTGCAAGCAACTCCTGTTCGGCCACGGCGACCTGTTCGCCAGGTGCATTGAACAGCAGCTGGCAGGTCTGCTCCGAGAGCGCCAGGCCGGCCAGCATCTCCTGCAGCAGGGCATTGCGCTGCTCGCTGTCGGCGATGGCCTGTTCGGCTCGCTCGATCACATCGCTGTGGTGGGCAAAACGGGGTTGTTTCATCATGGCTCCTATTCTATGAGGCCCTTTTGGGCATGCCTGTCACGCAAGGCCGTCCTTTTGTCGTTTTCGCATCTCGCGCAGGGAGCAGACCTGCTCGGCCGCAAGCGCAAACCAGCCGGGTTCGGCTTCGCTGGCACCGGTCCAGTGGCGATAGAAGCGGCCCAGCCGCTCAGCGCTGAGGGAGCTGCCACGAAACACATCGACGTTGCCGTAGAGCTCGTAACCCGCTCCCAGCACCGCCAACGTCGCCTCAGCCAGCAGGTAGAGGGCGGCAAACGAGTTGGCAAGGCCATCCCGCTCGCCCTGACGGCGCACCAGCAGGATCCAGACCCGGCGCGTGTCGCTATCGACCCGCCAGGCGAGAGAGATGTGGCGATAGTGCAGGGCATAGCCGAGCTGGATCGGGGTCGCCCCCAGATGGTGAGGAGTCACTGTCACGCCGCGGGCCTGCAGCCAGGGGATGAGCGGATCGCCGTTCACAGGCAGACCCTGCCAAGCGGCTGGATATTGATCTGCTGGGTCAGCTCCTGATAGGAGAGCACCGGCAGGGCGTGGTAATCCCCCTCGATGAGCTTGCGAACATAGCGGCGGATATCCATGGAGACGATGAGCACCGGCTTGTTCTGCATCCGGGCCAGATCCCCCACTGTGTGGCGCACCTGATCAAGGAAGCCCTGGGTCACGGCGGGGTCGAGGGCAAGATAGCTGCCGGCGCTGGTCTGGCGAATGCCACCGCGGATCTGCTCCTCCACCTGCTGATCGAGCAGATAGGCGGGCAGGATGTTGTTGCCGTTGGCGTACTTGTAGCAGATGTAGCGCTTGAGGCTGCTGCGGATGTACTCGGTGAGCTGCACCACATCCTTCTCCTTCTGGCCCCACTCCACCATGGCCTCGAGAATGGCGCGCATGTTGCGGATCGAGATATCCTCCCCCACCAGCCGCTGCAGGATCTCGGTCATCCGTTGCAGCGGAATGATCCGTTGCGCCTCCTTCACCAGCTCGCCATAGCTCCCCTCCATCTGCTCCAGCAGATAGCGGGTCTCCTGAATGCCGATGAAGTCCTCGGCGTATTCGCGCAGCACATGGGAGAGGTGCCAGGTCATCACCTGATCCGGGGTGAGCGCGGCAAGGCGCGAGGTGTCGAGCCGAGCCTGATGTTCGCTGGCCACCCAAAGCGTGGGCTGCCCCGGCAACAGCGGCGTTCCCTCCTCGTAGGCGAGTCCCAGCAGATCGAGCTGAGAGGCGCTCTCCTGCACCAGCAGATGGCCCGGCCGCAACTGGCCGCGGGCCACTGGCACCTCCTGCAGCTGGATCAGGTATTCGCCCGCCCCCATCCCCTCGTTGAAACGCAGGTGAATGCCCGGGAACGGCACCCCGAGATCGAGATAGAGGGCACGGCGCACCCGTACCAACTCATCGTTGAGGGCGATGGCCTCCAGCTCGGCCTGCAGGGCGGCATCCACATCGATCAGGAGAGGCACCGTCATGGCAAACTCCTCCTTTTCACCCAGCTTGCCACGCGGTTTGCTGCCCGCCTTCGGCTTGCTGCGGGCGGCAGGGGCACCGGCCCCCTGTGCCAGCATGGTGGGCAGATCCTGGCTCTGCTGACTCTGCGCCTTGCGCTGGCGCAGGCCGATAAAGTAGCCCCCCGCCGTCACCACGGCGGCCAGCGAGAAGAAGGTGATCATGGGGAAGCCCGGGATCAGGCCAAACAGCACCAGCAACAGGCCGCCGATCAGCATCGCCTTGGGCTGGGCCACCACTTGGGCACCGATATCGGAACCGAGATCGGAGGACTCTTCGGACGACACCCGGGTCACGATAATGCCCGCGGTGATGGCGATCAGCAGGGCCGGCACCTGGGAGACCATGCCATCCCCCACCGTCAGGATGGAGTAGAGCTGCAGCGCATCGGCCGCCGACAACCCCTTCTGGGTCACCCCTATGGTGACCCCGCCGAGGATGTTGACGAAGATGATGATGAGGCCCGCGATGGCGTCCCCCTTCACGAACTTCATGGCGCCATCCATGGAGCCGAACATCTGGCTCTCCTTCTCGATGACACTGCGCCGCTCGCGCGCCTCGTTGACATCGATCACCCCGGCGCGCATGTCGCCATCGATGCTCATCTGTTTACCGGGCATGGCATCGAGCGAGAAGCGGGCACTTACCTCTGCCACCCGCTCCGAGCCCTTGGTGATGACCAGAAACTGGACGATGGTGATGATGAGGAAGATGACGATCCCCACCACCAGATTGCCCCCCACCACGAAGTTGCCGAAGGTGTAGACGATCTGTCCCGCATCGGCCTGCAGCAGGATCATCCGGGTGGTGCTCACCGAGAGGGCAAGCCGGAACAGGGTGGTGATGAGCAGCACCGCCGGGAAGGCGGAGAACTGCAGCGGCGAGTTGATATAGACCGCCATCATCAGCAGCACCACCGAGATGGTCATGTTGATGGCGATAAGAATATCGAGGGCCACCGGTGGCAGCGGCAACACCATCATGAAGACGATGGCCAGCAGCAGCACCGCCAGCATGATGTCCTTGCGCTCGCCAATCCGGCGCAGCAGCTCAAGGGAGCGTTGGTTCATTCTGCTCTTCCAGTTCGAGATATTGTTGATAGGCGAAACGGGCTTCATCCAGCCTGCCTGCCAGCTGGCAGGCGCGGCTGCGGCAGAGCCAGAGCGGGCCATCAGCCTCTCCTTCTGCCATCAGTAGGTCGGTATGACCGAGCGCCTCTTCGCCAACCCCCTGCCTGAGCAGGGCCACCAGCAGAGTGCGGCGGGCCGCCTGATTGGCGGGGTGGAGCTGCAACAACGCCACCAGCAGGGTGCTGGCACGATCAGGATGACCATACTGCAGGTGCAGCCAGCCGGTGAGCAGCAGCGCATCCTGCTGCTGTGACGAGAGGATCATGGTCATACCTTGTGCAGCAGATGGAGGGTCATTTGCATCAGTTGTTCATCCCCGTGCAGCTGCTCGAGCAGCTCACTGGCCGCCTGCAGCTCGGGGGTGGTTCCTTCGGCCAGCACGGCCCGCAGCCCCGCCATCGCCTGCGCAAAATCGCGCGGGCGCAGCAGATCGTGAAAGCCGCGATCCGGGGTGGCGAAGTCGAGCAGGGTGCGCTCCGCCAGATTGGCGGGATAAAGCCTGCTGATGTGGGGTTCGATGGAGTGGCCATCCGGCAGCAGGGCGTAGCGCCCCGGCAGGCTCTGCTCCTGCTCGTCGAGGCGGATGGCGCTGAGCTGCTCAATCCCGATATGGGCCGCGGTGATCCGGCTCATGGCGCTACCACGTCCTGTTGCAATCGGGTCAGGGTGCGTAGCGCCTGATGGAGCAGCGGCAGGGTTACGGCCCGCTCATCGAGGGTAACGAAGAGGATCAGCCGATCCTCCCCGAGCCAACCGCAGCGCACCGGCAGGGCGGGCGCCCGGGCGGCGGCGGTGAAACTCATGGCGCGGCGAATAGCCTCGCCGCTCTGGTGCCACGGCAGCGTGCGGGCCAGCCAGAGCGTCAGTTGCCCCTGATGGCGCTCCAGTTGCAGGGTACCGCTCTGCTCCAGCTCAAGCTGGATCAGGTAGTGGGGGTTATCCCCGATGGTGATGCCCAGATCCTGGCAAAACTGCACCAGCTGGGGTTCAATCCAGTTCATGACGACTCTCCGGACAACTCATCCTCTTCCCGCTCGATGGCGTTATCGAGCGCCCCCTGACAGCACTGCAGCAGGTTCTGGCGCTGATCCTCCTCACTGAACAGCTCCACCGGCAGCAGGCGGATCAGCCGCTTGAGCTCCTGATAGAGCTGCACCTGCTGATGTGTTTGCGTCAGCTCCAGAGCGACGCAGATCTGCTCCACGTCGTGCACCGAAGACCAGCGCTTCTCCACCAGCGCAATGAGATCGCCCATCAGATCAGAAGGCCCGTATGCCATGGGCCGCCCCCTCCTTCACCCGCAGCCACAGCTCGTCCACTTGGGCCGAGAGAGTGTTGAGCAGCCGCAGCTTGTGCATGTCGCTCATCACCCGCTCCAGCTTGACCGGGTCGAGCCAGCGCTGCTGACTGTCGAGATCGGCGCTCAGGGCCTTCATCATGAAGCCGGTCACCTTCTCCAGCGCACCGTTGCCAAAACGGCTATGAATATCGCGCCAGGCGGTGGAGAGGGCGCGATAGTCCTGCACCGCATCGCGATAGAGATCCCGCAGATCCTGCACATGGCCGAGCCCCTCACGGGCAGCCTCTTGCGCCGGGCCGGTAATGCGGGCGCCCAGCACGATGGCGCTGCCCTGCTCGTCGGCCAATTTGGCCAGCGCCTGTTCAACAAGTGCCAACGTACCCCGCATTTCGGGGCGACCGGCGAGGGCCTTGCGTGCCTGGGTAAGCGCCTCGAACTGCTCGCTCACCTCCCCCGAGTAGCTCTCGAGGTAGGCCAGCAGCTGGGAGAGGTTGGCCAGCCGGCCGCTACCGAGGTGGCTGATCATCTCCTTGATCTTCTGCTGGCGTTCGAGCTCCGGTACCTTGTCGAGGTAGTCTCCCACCAGCGCCTCTATCTCGCTGATGCGGGCCTGACTGTCACTCAGCTTGCGCTTGGCAAGGGAGAGCTCGGAGCGCTCGGAAAAGACGAAGGTGAGCTCTTCTGCCATGTCGCCCAGCGACTGGGTCGCGCTGGCCAGCACGACCTGCTCCCCTTGAAACTGTCCTCCCTGCAGGGGCACCTGACGGGGGGCATTCTCGGCGCCACGGGCTTCAGGTTGAGCGGTGGGAAGATAGGGATTGCTCTGGATAGTGGCCATGGCGGCTCCCGTAATGAGTGGATTGACGAGGATGGCATTATAAAAATCGCCCTCGGGCGCCTATGCCAAAATCGGCCGTGAATTTTTAGCCAGCTCGCAACGCTTTTCTAAAAAGTCCCGACTCGCGCTGAAATCCCCGCGTGCGACCATCGCCTATAGTGGCCACCGTTTTTAATGGTGCAGATCTCCCGATGTCCCTCTCCCTCGATCACATTCCTGGCCAGCTGCGTCACGCCATCGACGAGTGCCGCCTGATCCAGATCCGCGGCCGGGTCACCCAGGTGACCGGCACCCTGCTCAAGGCGGTGGTGCCCGGCGTGCGGATCGGCGAGCTCTGCCATCTGCGCAACCCCGACAATACCCTCTCCCTGCAGGCGGAGGTGATCGGCTTTGCCCAGCATCAGGCGCTGCTCACCCCGCTGGGGGAGATGTTCGGCATCTCCTCCAACACCGAGGTGAGCCCGACCGGTGCCATGCATCAGGTCGGGGTCGGTGAGCACCTGCTCGGTCAGGTGCTCGATGGCCTTGGCAACCCCTTTGGCGGCGGCCAGCAGCAGGAGCCTGCGGCCTGGTATCCGGTCTATCGCGATGCCCCCGCCCCCATGAGTCGCAAGCGGATTGAGCAGCCCATTTCGCTGGGCATTCGCGCCATCGACGGTCTGCTCACCTGTGGCGAGGGGCAACGGATGGGGATTTTCGCGGCCGCCGGCGGCGGCAAGAGCACCCTGCTGGCGTCGCTTATTCGCAGCGCCGAGGTGGATGTCACCGTGCTGGCGCTGATCGGTGAACGGGGCCGCGAAGTGCGCGAATTTATCGAGGCAGATCTGGGAGAAGAGGGGCTCAAGAAGGCGGTGCTGGTGGTGGCCACCTCGGATCGCCCCGCCATGGAGCGCGCCAAGGCGGGCTTTGTCGCCACCTCCATCGCCGAATATTTCCGGGATCAGGGCAAACGGGTGCTGCTGTTGATGGACTCCGTCACCCGCTTTGCCCGTGCCCAGCGCGAGATTGGTCTGGCCGCCGGTGAACCGCCGACCCGACGGGGCTATCCGCCCTCGGTGTTTGCCGCCCTGCCCCGCCTGATGGAGCGGGCCGGTCAGTCGGACAAGGGCTCCATCACCGCCCTCTATACCGTGCTGGTGGAGGGGGATGACATGACCGAGCCGGTGGCCGACGAGACCCGCTCGATCCTCGATGGCCACATCATCCTCTCGCGCAAGCTGGCGGCGGCCAACCACTACCCGGCCATCGACGTGCTGCGCTCTGCCAGTCGGGTGATGAACCAGATCATCGCGCCTGGGCATCAGGCACAAGCCGGTCGCCTGCGCAGCTGGCTGGCCAAGTACGAAGAGGTCGAACTGCTGCTGCAGATCGGCGAATACCAGAAGGGACAGGACAAGGTGGCCGACGAGGCGATCACCCGTATCGAGGCCATTCGCCAGTGGCTGAAACAGGGCACCCATGAGCCGAGTTCACTGCCCGAGGCGCTCGCCACCCTGGAGGCGCTGACCCGATGATCGGCCGCCTGCAACGAATAAAAGAACTGCGGCTGGAGCGAGCCGAGCAGCAGCTCACCGCACAGCAGGCACGGCTGCAACTCGCCCGCATCCGCCAGCGCGAAGCGGAGCAGGAGAGTCTCGACTACCGCCAGTGGCGCCAGGCCGAAGAAGATCGGCTATTTGCCATCTGTCAGGCGGAGCAACTCGATCGCAAGGGGCTCAAGGCGTGGCAACAGCAAGTAGCTCTGCTGCGGGAGAAAGAGGCCCACCTTGAGCAACTGGCCGCCGAACAGGGCGAACGGGTTGCCGAAGAGCGCATCCGCTTGCAGGAGCGCCAGCAGGCGGTACACCGCTCCCGCCAGCAGCAACAGAAATTTGCCGAATTACACCGTCAGGAGCTGGCCTCACAGCAAGCCCTGCGCGACTACAACGAAGAGCAGGAACAGGAAGAGTTCCGCCAGCAGATCAGGATGTAACCAGAGATGAACCGACTCACCGCCCCCCGCGCAGAACCCCGGGTTGCTGACGAACAGCAAGGCTTGCCGCGCGAACCGCACAAGGCGGATCTGGCGCAGCAGCAGCGCTTCGAGCAGGCCCTGCGCCTCGAGTCCGCACAACAGAAGAGAGCACGGGATCACAAAGCGCTGACCGGCAACCCCATCGGCAAACGGGATGAGCACCGCCGGACAAAGCCGGATGTCCCCCTTGCCAGCAACAAAGCGGCGGACAAGGAGAAGGAGCTGGCGGAAAGAAGGCTGACACGCCCAGCCCCGCGCAGCAAAACCCAGCATGACAAGCAGGAGGGCAACGATCGGCAGGAACTCCAGCCGCTCCCCGCGACCTTGCCGCAGATACGTGAGGGCATGCAGGCTCCCACTGCACAGCAAGGGCGTGAGACAGCACCCGCTGCTCTGGCCTGGATGTTACCGCGTGATGTCGCTGGCGGTCGTGAGTTGCTGAGCGCAACCGAGCCTGAGACCAAAGAGTGCTTTGATGAACATACCGCAGAGCTACCAATGGAGCGCCTCCCTCTGGCCAATAGCGACAGACGACCCGACGCTGCCGACTCTAGCACTCAAGAGCGTGTCGATGAACATCCCGTTGACCTGCCACTGGCTATGCCAACCGAAGCACTCATCAAACGAGAGCAGAGTGAACAACCAATGGAGAGCAGCCAGCTGACCGATAGCCACAAGCTGCAGGAGCACAGCGAGCTAGCCGCCCTGCTTGAGGTGGGGGAACGGCTGCAGATAGCAGACGAGCCTACCGAACAACTATCTGCGACCAGCGAGGAGGCGTTGCTTGCGCAAGAGAGCTTTGCCAGCTCGGCCATCCGGGTTCCACCTCTCAGTGCAACTCCGGGGGATCTGCTGCTGGCACGGGTTGCCCCGCGCGTCGATCATCACGAGCTGGGTCAACTACTCAGCCGGCTGGCGGTGGATATTCACCTTGAGCTGGGTCGCCCGGAGCGCCCCCCCATGCTCCAGCTCACCCTGCCCGCACTCGGGGAGCTTGCCATCCGCATCGAGCACCATCAGGGCTCGCTGCAGGTGGAGATGCTGGCCAGCGAACAGGGTTCCCAACTGCTCAATCAGGGACGCGGCGAGCTGATCGACCGCCTGCAACGGCTCTACCCCGGCGAGCGGATCGCCTTTGATCTCTTTACCCGGGGCGACAGCGAACAAGGGTCGCGCCAGAAACGATCCATCTATGACGAGTGGGATGCCGACGCATGACATCGATAGTCTTTCCCTCTGCCTCGGCGGCGGAGCTGACCCTGCAGCAACGGCTCAGCCAGTGCCGCCACCACTATGGCTGGAGTGGCGGCGAGCTGACGCTCGCCATCGCGCCGCTGCCAGCGTCCCTCGACTGCCGGTTGCAACTGCAGTGGAAGGGGCTCTCCCTGCCGCTGTTTTGCCATGGCGCCGAGCTGGCCCGCTGGCTTGCGCCAGACCTGCAACAGGCTGCGCTGTTCAGCCTGCCCGAGCCGCTGCAACTGGCACTGATCGAGCGCCTCGGGCAACCCCTTGGCGGCCTCAGCTGCTCGGCGCTGATACCGAACACCACCTGCGAAGCGGCCGGTGAGGCCGCGCTGCAACTGCTGCTCAAGCGGGAGGGGGCGACCCTAGCCCTCTGGCTGGCCGAGCCGGGGCCGCTGCTTGGCAAGTTGCCTGCGCGACCCGGCCAGCAGCGCCTGGCGCTCCCTCTCACCCTCTCCTTGCAGTGGGGGGCGATGGGCGTTGCCATCAGCGAGCTCGAGACACTGACCTGTGGCGATGTGCTGCTGCCGCCGCCCCACCCTCTGCTCGGCCAGCAGCTGCAGCTCTGCATCGAGGGACGCCCCTATGCCTACTGCCAACCCCATCAACAACATCTGGAACTGACCGCCATGCACAACGCCGCCCCCGATGATGCCCTCGATGCCACTATGCTTGAGCACCTGCCGGTGCAGGTCACCTTTGAAGTGGGCCGCCAGACCCTGGACTGGCACACCCTCACCACCCTGCAACCGGGCTCACTTATCGATCTCGGCGCCCCCATCGATGGCGAGGTGCGGATCATCAGCAACGGCCATCTGCTCGGCAACGGTCGGCTGGTGGAGATCCAGGGACGACTCGGGGTGCGGGTCGAGAGCCTCAAGAGCGAGTCGCCGTCATGATCCAGCTGCCGGACGAGCTAAACCTGATCGTCGGGCTGGCGCTGCTGGCCCTGCTCCCCTTTATCGCCGTGATGGCTACCTCTTTCGTCAAGCTGGCGGTGGTCTTCTCGCTGCTGCGCAACGCCCTCGGGGTGCAGCAGATCCCCCCCAACATGGCGATGTACGGGTTGGCCATCATCCTCAGCATCTATGTGATGGCACCGGTCGGTTTTGCCACCCAGGATTACCTGCGCCAGAACGAGGTGTCGCTGGCCAAATCCGAATCGGTGGAGAAGTTTCTCGACGAGGGGATGGCCCCCTACCGCGCCTTTCTGAAAAAGCAGATCAAGCCGCGGGAGCACGCCTTCTTCATCGACAGCACCAAGCAGCTCTGGCCCAGCGAATATGCCGACCGGCTGGAGCCCGACAGCCTGCTGATCCTGCTGCCCGCCTTTACCGTGAGCGAGCTGAGCCGCGCGTTCGAGATCGGGTTTCTCATCTATCTGCCCTTTATCGCCATCGACCTCATCATCTCCAACATTCTGCTGGCGATGGGGATGATGATGGTCTCCCCCATGACCATCTCGCTCCCCTTCAAGCTGCTGCTGTTCGTGCTGCTCGATGGCTGGGCCCGCCTCACCCACGGGCTGGTCACCAGTTACGGAGGCTAGGATGAGTCACGCCGATATTCTCCATTTCACCAGCCAGACCCTCTGGCTGGTGCTGATCCTCTCGATGCCGCCGGTACTGGTGGCCGCACTGGTGGGCACCCTTGTCTCTTTGCTGCAGGCACTGACCCAAATCCAGGAGCAGACCCTGGGCTTTGTCGCCAAGCTCATCGCCGTGGTGATCACCCTGTTTGCCACCACCGCCTGGCTTGGCAACGAGCTCTACAGCTTTGCCGACATGGTGCTGCTTAAAGTGCCGCAGATCCAATGACCCTCGAGAGCCTGCAGGACCAGATGCTGGCCTACACCCTGCTGCTGCCGCGCTTTATCAGCTGCTTCGTCATGCTGCCGGTACTGAGCAAGCAGATGCTGGGGGGGGCGATGATCCGCAACGGCGTGGTCTGCTCGCTGGCGCTGTTCGCCTACCCCATGGTGGCCGACACCCTGCCTCCCGCCATCGATGCCCTCGATCTGGCGCTCTTGGTAGCCAAGGAGGTACTGCTCGGCCTGCTGATCGGCTTTGTCGCGGCCATCCCCTTCTGGGCCGTCGAGGCGAGCGGCTTTCTGGTGGATAACCAGCGCGGCGCGGCCATGGCGTCCCTGTTCAACCCGAGCCTCGCCAGCCAGACCAGCCCCACCGGTCTGCTGCTGACCCAGACCCTGATCACCCTCTTCTTTTCCGGCGGCGCCTTTCTCGCCCTGCTCTCGGCCCTGTTCCAGAGCTATGCCAGCTGGCCGGTGACCCGTTTCTTTCCCGCTATCGGAGATCTCTGGGTGAGCTTCTTCTACAGCCAGTTCAGC
Source organism: Aeromonas sp. L_1B5_3 (assembly GCF_963866575.1). Taxonomy (NCBI): domain Bacteria; kingdom Pseudomonadati; phylum Pseudomonadota; class Gammaproteobacteria; order Aeromonadales; family Aeromonadaceae; genus Aeromonas; species Aeromonas sp. L_1B5_3. The sequence goes on along the minus strand of NZ_CAWMDN010000101.1, from coordinate 62,259 downwards.
CAGATGCTGCTGCTCTGCGCCCTGCTGGCGGCCCCCCTGCTGATCGCCATGTTTCTGGCGGAGTTCGGGCTGGCCCTCATCAGCCGCTTCGCCCCCTCCCTCAACGTCTTTGTGCTGGCGATGCCGATAAAAAGTGCCGTCGCCAGCCTGCTGCTGGTCATCTACATCAAGCTGATGATGGATCACGCCTACCGCCAGGTGCTGGCGGTAATGGATCCGCTGCAACTGCTTGCCCCCATTCTGGAGGCGCGATGAGCGGCGAAAAGACCGAACAGCCCACCGCCAAAAAATTGCGCGATGCCCGCAAGAAGGGGCAGGTGGTCAAGAGCAAGGAGGTGGTCTCCACCGCCATCATCCTCAGTCTGGTGGGTATGCTGATGGCGATGTCCGACTACTACCTCGAACATCTGGGTAAGCTGATGCTGATCCCGGAGTCCCACCTCAACCTCCCCTTTGCCCAGGCCCTCAACCATGTGGTGGAGAACTTGATGCAGGAGATGGCCTACCTCTGCATCCCGATCCTGGCGGTGTCGGCGCTGGTGGTGCTCGCCTCCCATATCGCTCAGTACGGTTTTCTGCTGAGTGGCGAGTCGATCAAGCCCGACATCAAGCATGTCAATCCGGTGGAGGGGGCCAAGAAGATCTTCTCCATCAAGAGCCTGATGGAGTTCGTCAAATCCCTGCTCAAGGTGAGCCTCCTGAGCCTGCTGGTATGGGTCACCATCGAGGGCAACCTGCAGGCGATGCTGCAACTGCCCGGCTGCGGCATGAGCTGCATCACTCCGGTACTGGGGGGCATGCTGGGCCAGCTGATGGCGGTCTGCGCCATGGGGTTTGTGGTGATCGCCATCGCCGACTACGCCTTCGAACACTACCAGCACATCAAGCAGCTCAAGATGAGCAAGGACGAGGTGAAACGGGAGTACAAGGAGATGGAGGGGAGCCCGGAGATCAAGAGCAAGCGCCGCCAGTTCCATCAGGAATTGCAGTCGAGCAACATGCGCGCCGACGTGAAGCGATCCTCGGTCATCGTCGCCAACCCGACCCATATCGCCATTGGCATTCGCTACGAGCGGGGAGAAACGCCGCTGCCGGTGGTCACCCTCAAGTTCACCGATGCCCAGGCGCTGCTGGTGCGCAAGATTGCCGAAGAGGAGGGTATCCCGGTGCTACAGCGCATTCCGCTGGCCCGCGCCCTCTATCGCGATGCGCTGATCAACAACTACATCCCCGCTGACCAGATCGAGGCGACCGCCGAGGTACTGCGCTGGCTGGAGCAGTGGCGCCAGAGCGAAGGGCCGCAGTGGTAACTGCTTGCGGGAGATCACCAGAGCGCGTCACCTAAAAAACCGCGACCCGGGTTAATATCCGGCCGATCCCTCTTTTTGCGATCCTGTGCATCACAATCATCAACCCAGAGATGTGCATGGATCTCGATACTCTACTGACCCGGCTTGCCCGACAGCTCGATGCCGACCAGCTCAATCAGCTCTCTGCCGACGAGTGGCTGTTGCTTGCCACGGATGGTCTCGCCCTGCAAATCACCCGAACCGACACCGGCCTGGTGCTGGCTTGTCGCCCCGATGACCGGGAGCTGGATCCCCGCTGGATGCCGCTGCTGCTCAGCTATAACGGCCTGCTGACCACCACGGGAGGCATGGTGATGGGATTGACCGGCAACCAGCGCCTGCTGATCCAGTTACCGATCGCCATCGCAGATGCCGATGCACTGGCCAGCGTGACTTTCAACTTCCTGCAACTGGTACGGGAGTGGCAATTGCGACTGCTTGCGCCGTGCCAACCAACCCTGCCCGAACCCGGCTCTCTTAATATGCTGTCTGCCATCAAGGGATAACTCATGAATACCACCTCAGCGACCTCACTGACGTCACTTTATCGTGACCTCCACTTATCCTCCGCTGGCAGCCAGCAGGAGCTGCGAGCCAGCAATGGCAACCTCTATCTCAAGGAGGGCAAGGGGCTGGTCTCCGTCGAGAGCCACAGGCTGGCTCACCGGGACGCCGCCATTGCCCAGGTGATCACCGCCATGAGCCGGGAATATGGCATGAGCACGGAAGAGGCTGGCAGCCTGCTGCGCAGCGTACAGGCAGATAGCGGCAAAGTGACGGTGGCGGATGTGCGTCAGCTGCACAACGAACTCACCCTCGGGGCCCGGCACCAGAGCGAACGCTCGCAAGAGTTGCAACAGGTCGCCGACCTGCGCAAACAGCAGCTCGCCTCAGCTACCCGCGCTCAGGGGCTCGCCCCCGATATTCGCACCCATGAGCAGCTGCGCAGCGCCATCACCCGGCAACACGGTGAGCAAACGCTCGCCCTGCTCGACGAGAAACTCCCCTCTTTCATGCACAGCAAGGGGATGCTGACTCCGCGCCATATCGAGACCATCGGCCAACTGCTCAACTCCGGCGAAGTGGCCCGCTTCCAGCAAGCCATCACCATGGTCACGCTCAACGCCAAGAGCCCGGTCGACAGTCAGGCAGCCCGCGCCGTTGCCATCGAACTGGCCAAACTGCCCATGAATCTGCTCAAGCAGGCCGATGCCGAAGGGCTGACGATCCGGGTCACCCATGACAATGTGACCACCTACCATACCCATCTGGCCGGAACGAGCGCCCGTGGTCATGGTGGTGGCGGGTGGGACAAGCTGCCGGGCGTCGGTGCCTTCGGCGGCAGTAAAGAGACCGTTATAGCCATGGAGCAGGATCGCTCGGGCAAATGGCAAGTGGGTAGCCATCACGGCTCGGCCAATCTGGTGTTGCACGAATTTGGCCACTCCATCGATCGTCTGGTGGGTGCCAGCACCACAGGTGCCAACTTGAGCCAGGACAGCGCCTTCTATGCGGCCTGGTACAACGACTATCACAAGCTGGGGGATGCCTACTTTCAGCAGGCAGGCCCAAAAGGGAACTACGAACCGGGACTGGAGGAGAGCTTTGCCGAAGGTCTGGCTCGCCTTTATGGCGACAACAATGCCTTCGCTCACTGGAGCCATATCGAGGCACAACTGTTGACACTCTGACAGGCCTCCCCTGTCCGGCAGACCCGCCAAAAGAACGGGGCCATCACTGATGGCCCCGTTCTATTTCTCACGTTGAATGGATTTACCCTACCCCACCTCCCCCAGCGCACCGATCAGGGCGTCAAGCCCCTGGTCAACCTTCGAGCGAGGGCAGCCGACGTTGAGGCGGATATAGCCTGTGCCTTCCGGGCCGTAGGTGTCGCCGCGCATGATGGCGACCCGGTATTTCTCCACCAGCAAGGCTTGCAGCGCATCCATCCGCTCGGTCGTGTCGATGCCAAGGCCGTTCAAGTCAATCCAGGCGAGATAGGTTCCCTCGGGCACCCGATAGTCGATGGCGGGGAAGGCGGCGTTGAGTCGCGCCGCCACATGGGCGAGGTTGCCGTGCAGGTAGGATTTGAGCGCATCGAGCCAGGCAGCGCCGTCCCGATAGGCACTGATATGGGCCAGCACCCCGAGAATGGGCGGCGATGATAGGCCATGGGCCGCCTTGAGCCGTTGCAGATAGGCGGCCCGCGCCGCGGCGTTGGCAATAAAGGCATAGGCACCGCCAAGGGCGGGGATATTGAAGGATTTGGAGCCCGAACTCACCAGTGCCCAGTGATCGTCCGGTGCCACCTCGCTCCACGGCAGGTAGCGGGCAAAGCTCACATCCATATGGATGTCGTCCGAGATGACCTTGACCCCGTGGCGCTGGCAGATGACGGCCATCCGGCCGAGTTCATCCCTCGTCCAGACCCGGCCGGTGGGGTTGTGGGGGCTGCAGAGCAGCAAAATCCGGCAATCGGGGCGGGCAGCCTGTTGCTCGAAGCAGGCCCAGTCGATCTGGTAACTCCCCTCTGCTTTTTTGAGCGGGCATGGCAGCAGCACCCTGTCGTTGGCGGTCAGCATATTGCCGAAGGCATCGTAGGCGGGGGTATGCACCAGCACTCCTTCGCCCGGCGCCGACCAGAGGCTCACCAGCTGGGCAATCACATAGATGACCGAAGGGCCGTAGACCAGCGTCTCGGGGTCGAGGCTCGCCCCGTAGCGGTGGGCAAACCAGTCGCTCACCGCCCCCTTGAAGTCATCGTGATTCCAGCGGCTGTAGCCAAATACTCCATGCTCAAGGCGGGTTGCCAGCGTCTGGCGAATGCAGGGGGCGGTCTCGAAATCCATGTCGGAGATGGTAAAGGGGAGCAGATCGGCATGGCCAAAACGGTCGGCCACATAGTCCCACTGGGTACAGTAGGTGCCGTGGCGGTCGACCACATGGTCGAAGTCATAAATATCGTGCATGAAGTTTCTCCCTCCATAAACAGGAGACATATTGGGAGAGGCAAACAAGGGGGGCTTGCGCCCCCCGTTCGGATCTTATTGGCCGGTTCAGGCCCCCATCAGGCTCTGCAGCTGGTTTTTCACCAGATGCACCTGCGGGCCGATCACCACCTGCAGGTTGTGCTCGTCGAGCTTGATCACCCCGATGGCGCCGTTTGCTTTCAATACCTTGTCATCGACCCGGCTCATGTCCTGCACCGACATCCGCAGGCGGGTGATGCAGTTATCGAGCGCAAGGATGTTATCGGCACCGCCCAGGGCGTTAAGGATGATTTCACCGTTGTAACCGCTGTTGCCAGCCTTCTTGCCTGCGGGCTGGGCAGTCTCGCTGGTTTCAATCTCGCGGCCAGGGGTCTTCAAGTTAAAGCGCACGATGGCGAAGCGGAACACGCTGTAGTAGATGGCAAACCAGATGGCGGCCGCGACCGGCACCAGATACCACTTGGTGGCGGTGCCTTGCAGCACGCCGAACACCAGAAAATCGATGAGGTTGCCGTCGGTGTTGCCGATGGTGACGCCGAGCAGCCCCATGGTCATAAAGCCCAGACCGGTCAGGATAGCGTGAATAACGTAGAGTACCGGCGCCACGAACAGGAACAGGAACTCCAGCGGCTCTGTGATCCCACCGATGACGCAGGCCACCACGCCGGAGACCAGCAGCGCCTTGATCTTGCCGCGATTTTCCGGGCGAGCGCAGTGATACATGGCGAGCGCCGCGCCCGGCAAGCCGCCAAGGAAGGCTGGCATCTTGCCCTGCGAGAGGAAGGAGGTGGCAGAGACCGAGAAGCCGTTGGTGTCGGCGCAGGAGAGCTCCGCGTAGAAGATATTGAGGGCGCCGCTCACCTCGTGACCGCACACCAGCTGGGTGCCGCCCGCTTCGGTAAAGCGGATCAGCGCCACCAGAATGTGGTGCAGGCCGAGCGGCAGCAGCAGACGCTCACCGGTACCGAACAGGAAGGGGCCGAAGGGACCGGCGTGGGAGATGAGCGCCCCGATGCCATTGATGCCGGCAGCAAACCAGGGCCAGACGAACGGCACGACCAAGCCGACCACACCCAGCACCAGCGCGGTGATGATGGGCACGAAGCGGGCACCGCCGAAGAAGGCGAGCGCATCGGGCATCTTGTAGGTGTAGAAACGGGCGTGCAGTTTGGCGACGATCACCCCGACGATGATGGCCCCCAGAATCCCGGTGTCGATGGAGCTGATGCCGAGGATCGATTTCACCCCGTAGGCCTTCTCCGCCGCCGCGTCACCGATGACGTTGGCCACGGTGAGGTAGAAGTTGATGGAGAGGTTGAGCGCTGCATAGCCGACGAAACCGGCAAAGGCTGCGACCCCCTTCTCTTCCCGCGCCAGCCCGAGCGGAATGGCCACCGCAAACATCACCGGCAGATAGATAAAGGCCACCAGCCCCACCTTGGTCATCCAGAGGAACAGCAGTTGCAGCACGGTATTATCGAGGAAGGGCATGCTCTGCTTGACCGCGTCGCTGGTGAGCGAGCTGCCGACACCGAGCAGGATGCCCGAGAAGGCCAGCAGGGCGACCGGCAACATAAAGGTCTTGCCGAGGCTCTGCAGGAACTCCCAGATGGTGGATTTGGCTTGAGGCTTGGCCATGAAACGGCTCCTTGTGAATAGACAGCAATGTCTGCGGCTGCCCTCCCCCGCTCGAGGCAATCTCGAAGCAAAAGGCGCGGGTCAGCATCAGGTTTTTCTGGATGATAAAACGTTTTATCAACTTACAAGTGCCGACAGGATCACAGAATGAGGGGGCTGGCTGGCAGCAGGATCCAAATTTGTGAGCCGGATCGGCCAGATGGTGATGTAACGTTTCACTTGGCAACCCAAGCAGGTATGCTGGGGCCTCTCTCTCAACTGTCCGTCGTCCATTCGCCCTATGTCGCCCAAATCCCTCTCTACCAAAGCCACCAAGATCACCGATGTCGCCCAGCGGGCGGGAGTGTCGGTCACCACCGTCTCCATGGTGCTCAACGGCAAGGGGCGCATCTCGCCGGCCACCGCCGAGCGGGTGCAGCAAGCGATAAAAGAGCTCGACTACGTGCCCAACAGCGCCGCCGCCAACCTGCGCAGCCAGCAGTCCAATCTGGTGGGGCTGATCCTGCGCGACATCACCGACCCCTTCTATACCGAGGTGACCGCCGGGGTGAGCGAGGTGCTGGAGCAGCAGGGCTATCTGCTGTTTCTGACCCAGTGCGGCCACAGCCCGGAGCGGCTGCAGCAGAGCATCCACTCCCTGTCGCGCCAAGGGGTGGCAGGCATCATCTTCAATCCGGTGCGCGGCGCGGCGGCCAAAACCCTGGAGACCCTGCTCGACTCCGAGCTGCCGGTGGTGTGCGCCGCCCGCTCCTACTATCGCGATGACGTGGACTTTATCGGCCCCGACAACACCCACGCCGCCAAGCAGGCCACCACCTACCTTATCGAGCAGGGGCACCGCCATATCGCCTATGTCGGCGGGCGGGCCGACTCCCTCACCCGCGCCGAGCGCATCGGCGGCTACTGCGCCAGCCTGTTGCAATATGGCCTGCCCTTCAAACCGGAGTGGGTACTGGAGTGCGAGCGCACCCAGCGCAGCGCAGCCGACACCATCGCCCAGCTGCTGCACCAGCACCCCAAGGTGACCGCCGTGCTCTGCCACTACCCCGAGGTGGCCCTCGGCGCCATCTATGGCGTCGAGGCGAGCGGCCGCACCGTGGGCAAGGACAACTACATCGGCCAGCAGGTGGCCCTGCTCGGTTTTGACGACGTGGCAGAGGCCGAACTCACCTCCCCCGCCCTCACCTTTGTCAGCTCACCGGCCCGCGAAATCGGCCGTCAGGCGGCAAGGCGCCTGCTGACCCGGATGCAGCAACCCGAGCTCGCCCCCAACCGCCATATCATCACCCCCAATCTGCAAAAACGGGAGTCGGCCTGAACTGGCTGGACAGCCCAAGCTCGCCCCACCCGCCATATCATCACCGCTCACCAACAAACCGCAGAAGCGGGCATCGGCCTGAGCTGGCTGGGCAAGCCCGAGCTCACCCCACCCGCCATATCATCACAGCTCACCAGCAAACCGCAGAAGCGGGAGTCGGCCTGAGCTGGCTGGGCAAGCCTGCAGCAGCGCAAACGTGAGCCTGCTCACTGCGCCGGCAAGGAGAGATTGAGAGCCAAGTGGAGAGGGATATGATGGGCGCCAGCCTCACTTCACGAGCCCATGTATGAGCCACCCGCACGACCAGAACCCGCCGAGTGAAATCCATCGCTGTGACAAATGCAGGGAGCGTACCCGCCATATCGTGGTGCTGGTCGCCCGCGATCACAGCCAGGACATCATGCCCAAGGACCCGCGCAAAGCCTTCTGGCAAGCCTTTACTTCCAGCAGCATCACCAACTGGGCGTTTGGTGAAACACTGGCCTACCAGACCACCCATGTAAAACATCTTATTTGTGAGCGGTGCGGGGAGAAGTTTCTGGAGTATTGATGGCTCCAGCCTGTCATCCGTCACACAACCAACCGAATAAACTCCCTCCATCCAGCAAGTAGTTTGTTGATCCTTGGCAGGTTTTTACCTACTGCCGGTTTTGCATCGCCCCCACCTTGATTACCATGGCTCACTTGGCAACCGGGATTGGGAGGGACGTTGCCGAGATCGCTCTGGCCACCATAGCGCCATCCCCTCCCACCACATCGCCGGTTAACAGCAGCAGAGTGGAGGCTGTCGTCCAGGGGCGGTAGCGTGCCGCTTGGCCACACCTGGGCCACAACCCCTCTCCAGCAATCAGCAAGGATCCCCCGCCGTTATGTTTGAGTACGTCGAAAAACTGCAAGCGCGCATCGCTACCATGGTCAGCCAGAACGAAGCCGGGATCCGGCAGGCGGCCCACTGGTTTAGCGAGGCCATCGTTCACAACAAGATGATCCATATGCTGGGCACCGGGCACTCTCATATGGTCGGGCTGGAGGGGTTTATCCGTGCTGGTGGCCTTGGCAATATCAACGCCGTGCTCGACTCCACCGTCACCACCGCCGATGGTGCCCTGCGCAGCTCGGCGCTGGAGAAGCTGCCGGGGCTTGCCGCCATCCTGTGGGAGGAGCAGCCGATTGCGCCGGGGGATCTGATGGTGGTCATCTCCAATTCGGGGCGCAACGCCCTGCCCATCGAGTGGGCCCAGCTTGCCAGAGCACGCGGCCACAAGGTGCTCGCTATTACCTCAGTGGCACAATCGGCGCAAAATCCGAGTCGTCACCCTTCTGGCCAGAAACTGATGGAGCTGGCCGATCTGGTACTGGACAACTGCGTGCCGCCGGGCGATGGCCTGTGCGAGGTCAATGATCGGGTCACCGGCGCCTTCTCCTCCATCTCCGGCATGGTGCTGATCAATACGCTGGTAGTCGAAGCGCAGAAACTGGCGCTGGCACAAGGCGTAACCCCGCTTATTTTCTCCAGCCAGAATGTGGATGGCTTTAATAACGATGATGTTTACCGCCATTTCCAAGGACGATTGAAGTCGATGTAAGCAATTAAGATCTTGTCGCGGTAAACGTTGGGCTTCACTTCGTTCAGCTCCAACCTACGATGTTTGGCCCAACATACGAGATGTTCCATAAAAGAGCACTCATAGATGCAACGAATTCTGATTATTGGCAACTCGGGATCGGGCAAGAGCTGGTTAGCGGCTCGATTGGCTGAGGGACTAACCATCCGCGAGGTCAATCTGGACACTATCGTCTGGCAACCGGGCGGCTTTAACCAAAAACGGCCCCAGCATGAGATTGACCATGCCATCCAAACACTTGCTCAAGAGCCCTCATGGGTGGTCGAAGGGGTATTTGGTACCCTGGTCGAGCAACTGCTTGATGCCGCTGATACCCTGCTCTTTCTGGATCTCGACTGGTCGGTATGCCGTGATTCGCTGCTATCGCGCGGATCACAAAGTGCCAAGCAACGGGATGCAGTGGCAGCCGAAGAGAGCTTTCAACAACTGCTGGTGTGGGCATCGGAATATGGGCTGCGAGCCGACAAAAGCTCCCGCCAATTCCATCAAGAGCTGTTTGATCGATTCCCAAACGACAAACACCGTTTCACGACTCGGGCAGAGGTAAATAGCTATCTCACGCAACTGACCACTCATAGCTAACGGGATAGACCGTAGGTTCGAATAGCGGAGCGTATTCGAACGTTCGCGTTATCACCTCTATCTTTTCAGCCATCCCCTCTCTTACCCCCCCTGCCTGTACATACAGGCGGTGCAATTCACTTTGTTCATTGCACCCTACGGTGCGTCTATGGCTGTGGTTTTTCTTGCCCGTTGTGGTGAGCTGTCCGGCAGCGATGGTGCAACCCATTTATCCAGCTTGTTCTGCTCACGCCTCCCCTGCGCCCGCCCCTCGCTTCCCGCCAGCGGGACCATTTCTGTGCGTTGGCTCACATCCCGCAGCCATTTATCACCTCACAAATTTACAGACAGAGCGCCCCCATTCGCTGAGTAAAAACTCACCACACGGCCAAAGCGCTGAACCACGAACAAACACAACCAATTGATTTTAATCATCAATAAAAATATGAGCGATTCAATCCGCCCCCGTTTCAGCAGCTGTTCAGCTTTGCGATCAGGGTCACACTCAAGGTGATGGCGCACAAAAATCCAGTTATTCGCACATTTGTCCGATAGGGTGACCTCTGCCCCGGCGCGATAATAGTCGGGTCAATTTTGTCTGCATGCCGGCCTGCAAGGGCGGCATGCCAACAGGCTCCGGCAACGGAGCGGGGAGAGCGCCATGATAACCACCTTGATCAATGAACATCTGATCAACCTCGATTTGAAAGCGACGCGTAAGGAAGAGGTCTTCACCGAGATGGCCCGCCTGCTGGTCGCGCAAGGCAAGGTCAGCGACGAGCAGCAGTTCGTCAAGGATCTGTGGGCCCGTGAAGAGCTGGACAACACCGGCTTTGAAGAGGGTGTTGCCCTGCCCCACGCCAAGAGTGCGGCGGTCAGCACCCCGGCCGTCGCCATCGGCATCAGCCGCAACGGCATCGACTACGGCGCCGAAGATGGCAAGCCGTCCAAACTGTTCTTCATGATTGCCTCCCCGGCCGGTGGTGCCAACCACCATATCGAGGTGCTGGCCGAGCTCTCCGCCAAGCTGATTGAAGAGGGCTTTATCGATGCCCTGCTGGCAGCCAAGACTCCGGCCGATGCGCTGGCACTGCTGCTGGCCAAGAAAGAGGAAGCGGCTGCCGCACCTGCGGCCAACAAGGGGCTGATCATCGGTGTCACCGGTTGCCCGGCCGGTATCGCCCACACCTATCTGGCGGCCGAGTCGCTGGAGCGCGCCGCCAAGGAGCTGGGTTATGAGGTGAAGGTGGAGACTAACGGCTCCATCGGCGTCAAGAACAGCCCGACCGCGGACGAGATCGCCCGCGCCGCTGCCATCGTGGTGGCCTGCGACAAGCAGGTGGACATGGCCCGCTTTGCTGGCAAGCCCCTCATCAAGACCGGCGTAAAAGCCCCCATCAAGGATGGCAAGGGTCTGATTGAGCAGGCGCTGAAAGCCCCCGCCTATGTGGCGGACAAGGATGAGAAGAAGGGTGACGAGAAGCGCGCCAGCGGCGGCAGCTCGGATCTCTATCGCTACCTGATGAACGGCGTATCGCACATGATCCCGTTCGTGGTGACCGGTGGTCTGCTTATCGCCCTGTCACTGGCCATCGGCGGCAACCCGACCCCGAGCGGCATGCAGATCCCGGAAGGGAGCATGTGGAACCAGATCCTCAACGTGGGCGTGGCCGCCTTCACCCTGATGATCCCCATTCTGGCGGGCTATATCGCCTACGCCATCGGTGACCGTCCGGCACTGGCACCGGGCTTTATCGGCGGCTGGATCGCCAACAACGGCAGCTTCTACGGCGCTGACGCCGGTACCGGCTTTATCGGTGCCATCATTGCAGGCCTGTTGGTCGGCTATCTGGTGCGCTGGATTGCCACCCGTCAGTACCACAAGATGGTGCAACCGCTGGTGCCGATCCTGATCGCCCCCATCGTCGGTTCCCTGTTTATCGCTGCGGTCTTTATCTTCATCATCGGCGCCCCGATTGCCGACATGATGACCGGCCTCAACGCCATGCTGCTCTCCATGAGCGGTGGCAGTCTGGTGCTGCTGGGTATCGTGCTGGGTGGTATGGCCGGCTTTGATATGGGTGGCCCGGTCAACAAGGTGGCGTTCCTCTTCTCCGTCGGCATGATCGCCTCCGGTCAGACCCAGTTTATGGGTGCCATGGCCTGCGCCATCCCGGCCGCTCCCCTTGGCATGTCGCTGGCTACCGTGCTTGGTCGCAAGCTCGGCATCTTTGACGAGTCCGAGATCGAAGCGGGCAAAGCGGCCGGTGCCATGGGTCTGGTGGGTATCTCCGAAGGTGCGATTCCGTTCGCCGCCCGTGACCCGCTCGCCGTCATTCCGGCCAACGTGCTGGGCAGCATGACCGCCGCTGTGATGGCCTTCCTGTTTGGCATCACCAACAGCGTTGCCCACGGTGGCCCCATCGTGGCTCTGCTGGGTGCCGTCAACAAGCCGCTGCTGGCCCTGCTCTGCATGATCTGCGGTGCCATCGTCACCGGCGTGGTCGCGGTTGCCCTGAAAAAGCTGCGGGTAAAAAAGAGTGACGAGGTAACCCTGGCCAAGGCGGCCTGAGTTCCTCCTCCCCGAGCTACAAACGCTCGCGAACCATAACAATGAGGCCACCCCGGGGTGGCCTCTGCTTTTTCCTTGTCTTTTTCCTTATCGGCCTCAACACCCTCTTTATCGCGCCCTCTCTTGCCACGCCAAAGCAGCGCCTCGTTTGCCGCGCCATTCCCTCTCCTCCCACCCCGATACCGGCGGAAATATCGCCAATTCCGGGTCAGCTCTGTGATTGCTCTCACGCTTTGCCCGCGAAATTGCAAAAACTAGGAAATTTTCCTAATTGCCCTAGGGATGGCTCTCAAGCCATTTTTTCCACCCCTGATTAGAGTCACCCCACCTGATGTCGTGACCCGCACCACGACGGGCAACATGCCCCGTCCTTCGGCAGCGGGCCCGGGTTTACACGGGCAGAAGCAGGCCAGCTGGCCACCCTTTTGCCCCCTTTCCGTGGCGTGACCTCCCATAACTGCACAACAACGCAAGGGGCGCGGCGGAATAGCGTCTATCTCGCAGAGGATGAACGAAAATGTTGAAATTTCTTGAACAGGTCCGGGTCCCCACCCTCGACCTGCCGGTAGAAGCCCGGCGCAAACTCTGGTTCAAGCCGTTTATGCAATCCTATCTGGTTGTATTTATTGGCTATCTGACCATGTATCTGATCCGCAAGAACTTCAACATTGCGCAGAATGACATGATCCAGTCCTACGGTCTCTCCATGACCGAACTCGGCATGATCGGCCTTGGCTTCTCCATCACTTACGGGGTGGGCAAGACCATCGTCTCCTACTATGCCGACGGCAAGAACACCAAGCAGTTCCTGCCGCTGATGCTGATCCTCTCCGCACTCTGCATGCTGGGCTTCAGTGCCAGCATGGGTGGCACCGGTTTCAGCCTCTACTTCATGATCTTCTTCTATGCCCTGAGTGGTTTCTTCCAGAGCTGTGGTGGCTCCTGCAGCTACTCCACCATCACCAAGTGGACGCCCCGCAACAAGCGCGGCACCTATCTGGGGATGTGGAACCTCTCCCACAACGTGGGCGGTGCTGGTGCGGCCGGTGTGGCGCTGTTCGGTGCCAACTATCTGTTTGATGGCCATGTGCTCGGCATGTTCATCTTCCCCTCCATCATTGCGCTGATCGTCGGTTTTATCGGCCTGCGCTTTGGTAGCGATTCACCGGAAGCCTATGGCCTTGGCAAGGTGGAAGAGCTGTTTGACGAAGTGGCGAGCGAAGAGGATATCGCCACCGAGGAGCAGAAGCTGACCAAGTGGCAGATCTTTGTGAAGTACGTGCTGCTGAACAAGGTGATCTGGCTGCTCTGCTTTGCCAACATCTTCCTCTACGTGGTGCGTATCGGTATCGACCAGTGGTCCACCGTCTATGCCCACCAGGAGCTCGGCTTCTCCAAAGACGTCGCTATTCAGGGCTTTACCTTCTTCGAAGTGGGCGCTCTGGTCGGCACCCTGATGTGGGGCTACCTCTCCGATCTGGCCAACGGCCGTCGTGGTCTGGTTGCCTGTGTGGCACTGGCGCTCATCATCGCGACTCTGGGTCTCTACCAGCACGCCACCACCCAGTTCATGTTCCTGGGCTCCCTGTTCACCCTGGGCTTCCTGGTGTTCGGCCCGCAACTGCTGATCGGCGTCGCCGCCGTGGGCTTCGTACCCAAGCAGGGCATCAGCGTGGCCGATGGCGTCAAGGGCACCTTCGCTTATCTGATTGGTGACAGCTTCGCCAAGCTGGGTCTGGGCATGATCGCCGATGGTACCCCCATCTTCGGCCTGACCGGCTGGACTGGCACCTTCGCCGCGTTGGACATGGCAGCAGCCGCCTGTCTGGTGCTGATGGCCTGTGTGGCGATTGCCGAAGAGCGCAAGATCCGCCGCATCAAGCGCGAGCTGAAAGCCGCCGAACTGGCGACCCAGACCGCCTGATAGCCATAACAACAGACGCAGATTGTTCAGGGCTACCCGCAAGGGTGGCCCTTTTTGTTTAGCCAAACTAAATACTCATGTGGCCCTTTTGCGCCATTTTTGCGGCTCAAAGCCCTATCGAGATCCCACTTTTGGCCGGGGCTTTTGGCAAAAAATCCCCGCCGGCGTTATCTTGTTGGCCCCCCGTTTCGCACAGTTCAGAGCCAATGAAGATCATTGCCGTCACCGCCTGCCCGACCGGCATCGCCCACACCTATATGGCAGCCGAAGCGCTGCAAAAAGCCGCCGCCGCCCTCGGCCTCAAGATCAAGGTCGAAACCCAGGGCGCCATGGGGATGGAGAACTCCCTCACCGCCCGCGACATCGCCAGCGCCGATCTGGTGCTGATCGCCTCCGATATCGACATCGAGCAGAAGGAGCGTTTCCTCGGCTGCCATATCCATCGGGTGAGCCTCGAAACCGTGCTGCTCGATGCGCAGGCAGTGCTGAGATCACTGCCCCGGCCCAGCTGATGCTAAGCCGCGAGATCACCTTCTACTGCCATCAGGGGATGAGCATTGCCCGCACCAAGCAGCTGAGCCGGCTGGCGGGGATGTTCAAATCCTGCATTCGCTGCGCCAACCTCACCCGGCGCCAGACGGTTATCGCCAGCAATCAGCTCTCCCTGCTCACCCTCGCCACCCAGCCCGGCGATCTCTGCCAGCTGCAGATCGAGGGCAACGACGCCGAGCTGGCCCATATGGCCTTCACCTGCTGGTGCGGCGAGCTGGGTCAGCCGCTGGTGCGCCCCACCAGTGCTGCGCTAGCCGAGCTGCGTCTGGCGAGCGCCCTGCCCGACTACCACTTCGCCCTGCGCCAGCTGGCTCACAGTCCCGCCACTTTGACCAAGAGCGAGGCGCTCGAGCATCTTATCGACCTGCTGCCCGCCGAGCTGGTCAGCAACAGAGCCGCGCTGGAGGAGGCGATCAATCGGCGCGAGCAGATCGCCGCCACCATCATCTGCCCGGGCCTTGCCATGCCCCATGTGCTCTGCGAGGGGATAAGCCAGCCCGCCCTGAGCCTGCTCAGCAGCCCGGCCCCCATCGAGTGGGGCTCGCAGCTCGGGCCGGTGCAGACCATCATCCTGCTGGCGGTGCCGACCGGCTGCGGGCGCGACACCCTGCTCCCCCTCACCCGGCTGGCCCGCGCCCTGATGGACGAAGTGATAAGCGGCGCCCTGCTGCAAGCAAGCTCGGCCCCCGCCAGACAAGCCATCGTGATTGAAAACCTGCTCGGTTGACCCTCGGCCGAAAGCTGCCAATTTTCCCGGGATCTCTTTACCTACTCCTCCCATTCATCCTGCCGTCAGCCCCCTGTGGTACACTCGCTGCCATTCCCACTTGCCAATCCGCTATTCGATGAAATCTGCCCGCTCCCGACTCTCGCTGCCAAACCGTCCCGCCCGCGATGGCGTCCCCCGCTCTGCTGCCCGACCAGCCGAATCCCGCCACGTTGCGGCGCGCAAGCCGGAGCTGGCCCCCGAGGATCGCAAGCTGCTCCTGCTGAACAAGCCCTATATGGTGCTCTGCCAGTTCACCGACGAGGCGGGCCGCGAGACCCTCAAGGATTACATCAAAGAGCCCGGCATCTACGCCGCAGGCCGGCTTGACCGCGACAGCGAGGGGCTGCTGCTGCTCACCAACGATGGCAAATTGCAGGCGCGCCTCACCCAACCGGGGGAGAAGACCCCCAAGACCTACTGGGTGCAGGTGGAAGGTATTCCGAGCGAGGAGCAACTGGCTGCCCTGCGCGCCGGTGTGGAGCTCAACGACGGCATGACCCTGCCCGCCGGGGCGCGCATCATGGATGAACCTGCGGTGTGGCCGCGCAATCCGCCCATTCGCGAGCGCAAGGAGATCCCCACCTGCTGGCTGGAGATCAAGATCATCGAGGGGCGCAACCGGCAGGTGCGGCGGATGACCGCCCATATCGGCCACCCCACCCTGCGCCTTATTCGCTACGCCATCGGCGACTGGACGTTAGATGGTCTGGCCCCCGGCGAGAGCTGCGCCCTGCCCGCTCCCGAGCTGGCGCCCGCCCCGCGCAGGGCACAGACGCCAAACAAACCGCGCGGCCAAGGCACGGGCAGCAACAATCAGCGCTCAGCCCAACCGACCCGAAGCCCGCATGGTCAGGGCCAGGGGCGCGACAGCCGTGACGCGAGCCCGCGCCCGGCCAATCGCAACGCCGGCCGTGGCACCGCGCGCCGACCGGCCCGCAGCAAACCCTCGGAATAACGCGCAGCCCGCTGACTATCGAACAGTAAAGAACAGCGCTGAATCGATCCCCCGCTTCGGCCGGGGCCAAACCGGTAACGAGACAAGGAGTCCTTATGAGCGATAACCTTCCTGCATCGCAGGAGAAAACGCCGCACGAGCGTATGCAGGCCAGATTGACGGTCGCTGCGCTGGTGCAGTGGCAGGGCCGCTTTCTGGTGGTGGAAGAGGAGATAAAAGGCCAGCGCCGCTTCAACCAGCCCGCCGGTCATGTGGAGGCCGGTGAAGATCTGCTCACAGCCGCCTGCCGCGAGCTGAAAGAGGAGACGGGGCTGACCGCCACGCCGACCGCCTGGCTTGGCACCTATCTCTACAAACCGGCCGACAGCGAGGCCACCTATGTGCGCACCGCCATCATCTTCGACCTTGAAAAAGCGCCTGGTCAGCACCATCCAGAGGATCCTGACGGCGATATCCTCGCCTGCCACTGGCTCACCCTGGAGGAGATCGCCGAGTGTAAAGCGGCCCTGAGAAGCCCCTTGGTGTGGCAGTGCATCGAGGATTATCTGGCAGGCACCCGCCTGCCGCTCTCTGCGCTCAAGGCGTTTATCCAGAGCTAGGGACAGAGCAGGCATCCGCTGGCAATCGCCACAAGAAAAACGATTTTCTGCCGCAAGGTTCCTGATGGGGACAGTGGCATGGAGATGTGACCGGGGGCGCAAAACTCTGGTAGAATACGCCCCGTTTAAACGAACTGGTAACTTCGACTAATGACAGACAACAGCCAAATCAAGGTGATCGTCGGCATGTCCGGCGGCGTGGATTCTTCCGTCTCGGCCTACCTGCTCCAGCAGCAGGGCTATCAGGTCGAAGGCTTGTTCATGAAGAACTGGGAAGAAGACGACACGGACGAGTACTGCTCTGCCGCCCAGGATTTGGCTGATGCCAAGGCCGTCTGCGACAAGCTGGGGATGAAACTCCACACCATCAACTTCGCCGCCGAGTACTGGGACAATGTGTTCGAGCACTTCCTCGAAGAGTACAAGGCTGGCCGCACGCCGAACCCGGATATCCTTTGCAACAAGGAGATCAAGTTCAAGGCGTTCCTCGAATTTGCCGCCGAAGAGCTGGGTGCCACCTACATCGCCACCGGCCACTATGTGCGCCGTGACGACAGCACCGGCCGCCCGCGCCTGCTGCGCGGTCTCGATACCAACAAGGATCAGAGCTACTTCCTCTACACCCTGAGCGAGAAGCAAGTGGGTCAGAGCCTGTTCCCGGTTGGCGATCTGGAGAAGCCGGAGGTGCGCCGCATCGCCGAGCAGCTGGATCTCATCACCGCCAAGAAGAAAGACTCCACCGGTATCTGCTTTATCGGCGAGCGCAAGTTCAAGGACTTCCTGGCCAAGTTCCTGCCCGCCCAGCCCGGTAACATCGAGACCGTGGATGGCAAGGTGATCGGCGAGCATCAGGGGCTGATGTATCACACCCTGGGCCAGCGCAAGGGGCTCGGTATCGGCGGGCGCAAAGATGCCACCGAAGAGGCCTGGTATGTGGTCGACAAAGAGGTCGAACGCAACGTGCTGGTGGTGGCGCAGGGCGAACATCCCCGCCTCTACTCCGATGGTTTGATTGCCAGCCAGCTGCACTGGGTGGATCGCACCCCGATCCGCGAGCCGCGTCGCTGCACCGTCAAGACCCGCTACCGCCAGCAGGATATCCCCTGCCTGATCCAGCCCATCGACGACGAGACCATCCGGGTCATCTTCGACGAGAAGCAGGCTGCGGTAACCCCGGGCCAATCCGCCGTCTTCTACGACGGGGAAGTGTGTCTGGGCGGCGGCATCATCGAACAGCGTTTCAGCCATCCGGTTTGAGCCAATAGCAGAAGGCAGCATACGTGAGCGATAAATTCCAAGACAGAACCATGGCCTTTGCCGGCATCTGCCAGGCGGCTGCGCTAGTCCAGAAGGTGGCCCGCGATGGCAGCTGTGACGAGGCCGCCCTGCGCGAGAGCCTCTCTAGCATTCTGGTGACCAACCCGAGCCACCCGCTCGAGGTGTTCAACAACACCCATCTGGCCATTCGCGACGGTTACCGCGCGCTGGTCGAGCAGCTGGGTGCCGACGGCAGCCAGAAGAATGCCGAGCTGACCCGCTATGTGGTGAGCCTGATTGCGCTGGAGCGCAAGCTGGCCAAGCGCAAGGACATTCTCAACATGCTGGGTGAGCGGATCAGCCAGATTGGTCGCCAGCAACAGCATTTCGATCTGCTCGACGAGCAGATCCTGGCCAACATGGCGAGCATCTACAGCGACCTTATCAGCCCCATCGGGCCACGCATTCAGGTGGCCGGCACCCCGCTGTTCCTGCAGCAGCCGCTGGTGCAGCACAAGGTGCGCGCCCTGCTGCTGGCAGGCATCCGCGCCGTGGTGCTGTGGCGCCAGCTCGGTGGCAGCCGCACCCAGATCATCTTCGCTCGCAAGAAGATGGTGGAACTGGCCAAGCGTTACTAATCATTGGCTTGCGCGCAGGCAGAGGGAGACAAGGTGAACAGCCGCACATCAGCCTTGATACACCCCGGCCGGCGCGCAAGTGAATACGGATCCCCCACACCAATCATCAGGAGTTCACCCCATGGAGCTGTCCGCGCTGACTGCTGTTTCCCCGATTGACGGTCGTTATGGCGACAAGGCCGATGCCCTGCGCCCTATCTTCTCCGAATTCGGCCTGCTGCGTTTTCGCGTTGAAGTCGAGGTTCGCTGGTTGCAGAAACTGGCCAGCCACGCCGGGATCCCGGAAGTCCCTGCCCTGAGCGCGGCCGCCAGTGCCCTGCTCGATGGCATCGTCAGCAACTTCAACGAGAGCGACGCCGCCCGCATCAAACAGATCGAGCGCACCACCAACCATGATGTGAAAGCGGTGGAGTACTTCCTCAAAGAGAAAGTCGAAGTGAACCCGGAGCTGGCGGCTGTCAGCGAGTTCATCCACTTCGCCTGCACCTCGGAAGACATCAACAACAACTCCCACGGTCTGATGCTGAAAACCGCCCGCGAAGAGGTCATCAAGCCTTATTGCGAGAAGCTGATCGGCGAGATCAAGCGTCTGGCCCACGAGTACCGTGACATGCCGCTGCTCTCCCGCACCCACGGCCAGCCGGCGACCCCGAGCACCATGGGCAAGGAGATGGCCAACGTCGCCTACCGTCTGGAGCGCCAGTACAAGCAGATCATGGCGGTGGAGATCCTCGGCAAGATCAACGGCGCAGTCGGCAACTACAACGCCCACATCAGCGCCTATCCGGAAGTGGACTGGCACCAGTTCTCCGAGGAGTTCGTGACCTCCCTGGGTCTGACCTGGAACCCCTACACCACCCAGATCGAACCGCACGACTATATCGCCGAGCTGTTCGATGCCATGGCCCGCTTCAACACCATCCTGATCGACTTCGACCGCGATGTGTGGGGTTACATCTCCCTGGGTCACTTCAAGCAGCGCACCATCGCTGGCGAAATCGGCTCCTCCACCATGCCGCACAAGGTCAACCCCATCGACTTCGAGAACTCCGAAGGCAATCTGGGTCTGGCCAACGCCGTGTTCCAGCATCTGGCGAGCAAGCTGCCCATCTCCCGCTGGCAGCGTGATCTGACCGACTCGACCGTGCTGCGCAATCTGGGCGTTGCCATCGGCTATTCCCTTATCGCCTATCAGTCCACTCTCAAGGGTATCTCCAAGCTGGAAGCCAACGACGCCGCCATGGCCGCCGATCTGGATGCCAACTGGGAAGTGCTGGCCGAGCCGATCCAGACCGTGATGCGCCGCTACGGTATCGAGAAGCCCTACGAGAAGCTCAAAGAGCTGACCCGTGGCCGCCGCGTCGATGCCGAAGGGATGCGCACCTTTATCGACACCCTGGAGCTGCCGGAAGCGGTCAAGGTTGAGCTGAAGAAGCTGACCCCGGCCAACTACATCGGTGACGCCCAGCGTCTGGTTGACCTGCTGAAATAAGCGGATAAATGAGACCTCCGGGGCCCTGTGCATGATCTGCAACAGGGCCCCGGTTATTTTATGTGGCACCCTATACACGGTTTGCAAGAGGGCTTGCCCGAGGCCGGCAGCCGCCTCTGGCAAGACCTCTCCTGACCTTTGTCGAACCCTTTGACGAGAAGATCTATGTACGAACTCAATCTGGATATCGCTCACTTCCTCGAGCACTACTGGCAGAAGCGCCCACTCCTTATCAAGGGCGGCTTCAAAGACTTTCAGGATCCCATCAGCCCGGACGAGCTGGCGGGTCTGGCCATGGAAGAGGTGGTAGAGTCCCGTCTGGTCACCCGTTTCGACGGCAAGTGGGATGCGGCCCACGGTCCCTTCGAATCCTATGACCATCTGGGCGAAGAGAACTGGACCATTCTGGTACAGGCCTGCAACCACTGGGCCCCCGAGGTGAACGAGCTGGCGGTGCCGTTCCAGTTCATTCCGGGCTGGCGCTTTGATGATGTGATGGTGAGCTTCTCCACCCCGCACGCGGGTGTCGGCCCCCACATCGACAACTACGACGTGTTCATCACCCAGGGTATCGGCAAGCGTCACTGGCGGGTTGGCGATGCCAAGCCCCTCAACGAGTTTGCCGCCCACGCCGCCCTGCTGCACTGCGAGCCGTTCGAAGCGATCATCGACGTCATCATGGAGCCGGGCGACATCCTCTACATTCCGCCCGGATTCCCCCACGAAGGCTACGCCATCGAGCCCTCCATGAACTTCTCGGTGGGCTTCCGCGCGCCGGATGCCAAGGCGCTTATCTCCTCCTTTGCCGATCACCTGATCGACAACGAGGTGCGTACCGAGCGTTACGGCGATGCCGACCTCAAGCCCCGTGCCCGTCACGGCGAGATCCAGCCCCACGAGCTGCACCGTCTGCGCGAGCTGATGCAACAGGCCCTCGATGACGAGACCCTGTTCAAGGAGTGGTTCGGCACCATGATCTCCGAGGCCAAGCACGATCTGGATGTCAATCCGGTCGAGCCGGACTACAGCGCCGAGGAGGTAGCCGACCTGCTGACTCAGGGTGAGCCTGCCATCAAGGTGCCGGGCCTGCGCAGCGTCTGGTTCAGCGGCGAGAGCCAGCAGTGCTATATCGATGGCGAAGCCTGGACCCTGCAGAGCGAAGATGCGGCAGCCATTTCGCTGTTGTGTGACAAAGACATCATCACTCAGGCCGATATGGTGGAGCTGGCCGATCAGGCTGGTTTCCTGCAACTGCTGACCCGACTGGTCAACCGCGGGTACTGGTTCTTCAACTGATCCGACAACCGTCGCGCAGAGATAAAAAAGGAGGGGTATCCCTCCTTTTTCTGTTTAATGCAGCGCACATCATTTATGAAAAAGAAAGAGCACCAGCATAGTCGCGAGCAGGGCTCCAACCAGGATCAGGGTCGTGGATGAGAAATGCCTCTGACCGTCCCCCGCTTTCCAATTTGCATATATCGTTGCCAACACATCACTGACCACCACAATCCCTGCCGTCAGTACAATAAAGCTCGCCATGCTCAAACTTTGTCCCGGAATAGCCAAAGTCAGCCATGAAATGATCACCCAGTGAATGCAGTAAATCGGGGTAACATTTTTACTCCAGCGACCCGCGATATCCTTGATAAAACCAGGTACATAACGTACCAGATAACTCAATATAGCGAGTTCAAATATGACACCACCAGTAAAAGTGATATTATCCGTCAAGATATGATGGTAATAACCAGTCTCAAGATTCATACCTGTTGGAATAGAGAACAAAAAATTGAAAAGGTATATACCGAAGAAAAATACGACTGCCGCAACAACCCCCGATATCAGATAAAACTTTCTTTTATCAGTGCAGCGGATCAGATAATCGCCAAAAATATATCCAGCGATGGGGTAAAATGCCCATGTCAGGAATGGGAAATATGAACTTTCATTACTTCCCCAAAAAAGTCCAGCCAGAGAAGATACGGGCAGAGTCTGGGTTTGCACTGGCAATAGCAAGATATTTATCAAGGCAAACACCAATCCGGTGATACCGATAGCAATCTTGTTAAACTTGAAGAAATTGAAGCCAGCAAACATGATCATTGCCAACCCTGAAAATTGCAGGATATCCACGATCATCAGCTCATTGAATCCCTTGTAGAGATAGCTGATGTCTGCGCTATTGAATCCCATAATTACGTTTGGGATGAATCCACGTACAAAACTGAGCAGGTAGGCTGTACATAGCAGAGCAAGACCACGCCAGGCCATTGATGCCGGTTGATTCTTCCTGGAATAATTTATGCCGATACCAAGCAGAAACATGAACATAGGGGCTGCAGGAATATCCCCATTAAAATCATTTATATCAGCCAGTAGTGTGTCCCATACTCCTGCATTAGCAAAAACCAATTGTACATGGATGATAATCATAAATAGCACGGCTAAGCCTCTGGCTATATCTAGCTCAGGTTGCCGACCACTGTTTACTTTATCCGGAGAAAACATATCTCACCTGCCTTTAATTTATATCGCTGGTTACGGCATAGCCATGCAACAATATGGCATTGCTAACAATGCCATAACGTATCACCTCAAACTTATAGAGAAACTCGTCTTATATGGTCATTCCACCATAAACGTCATAAACATATCAAAGAACACACCAAAAAAGGCGATACTGATACCAAATATAAAAAGATAGAGAGTGTGTCTATAATAAGTCAGAGCATCATCATCCTGACGAACACTTAATATTCTGAACAATACAAAGATCATGCTCACTGTGCCAGAGAACACACACATGCCGATCAAATATGCCTGCCACGCAGAGCCAACATGTTCGACGTCACCACGCACCCATGTCGCCATATAATTGAGCAAAAAGCCCAAGATAATACCGTTGGCAGTTACCATTGGTGCTCGTAGATTGGTTATTTTATCATCTTTCATTTACTCCCCCTGAAACCGGAATTATATTCACATCACCATACTATCATCAGCGCTTATGAAATATAGATCCCGGTTGGTTACATGGCAAGAAGGAGCAATACCATGCAAGGTATTACTCCATCTCCAGATTTATATCTCCGTCTGCAGTTAAATTATTGTGTCAGTCGTGATCTGCCTCAAGGATTTTTTCTGCCGCATAGTAACCAGATTGCACTGCTGCCTCAAAAGTCGGGTAGATCATATAGTCGCCCGCCAACACTATCGAGTCATCATCACTGTTATTCAGTTTGAGCAATCTGTCATATGCCCCCAATGACATCACTGGATAGCCATATGGGAATCGCTCAATATCGTAACCTGTAATTTTTTTGCTTGCTGCGGAAAATATTTTATCCAAATCACGATAGACATTCTTCAGCAACTCATCATCGCTCATGGTCAAAATTGACTGGTCATGGCTGGTCTTGGGAGCGATGTAGACAGAAATGATATTGGCTCGTTCTTTTTTCTGCTGGTCGTAAAACCGCTCAACCCAAGTAGCATCATAAACATCAGTGAAGAAGTAACTGTCTGGCACGGCCAAATCAAACGCCTTGTCAAATATCGGCGTATCAGAGAATAGTGCGACCGTAACATAAGGAGCGTAAGTAATCCCCTTCATGATCTCTTTACGCTCTGACGACAAAACAGCATCAGCGATCTTCAGAGTCACCGGAGCCGGGGTCGCAATGACAACTCTCCTGGCCAGGATAGTGGCTTGCTTGCCCCCTTTTTGGGTGTATACCACTGCATAATTTTCACCTTGTCTGGTAATACCGGTGACTGTACTCCCGGCTCTGAGCTTGCCATTCAACGCCTGCCCCAACTTATCAGTCAGCTCGGAGATACCCTTGGTAAAGGTGTAAGAGTTGGAACTCTCTTTTTTCGCCTCTGCATACTGCTCCGCAGCACTGCCAGGTTCATCATCCAGCACATAACCATGTTCGTCATCGTCATAATCAAATGCGACCTCGGGGATCAGACTCAGTGCAGATATCTCCTGCAGACCAGCCCCAAAAAGCCCACGGCTGGTCACATTGTATTTATCTATATAAACCTCAGGAATTCCATTCGCTGTTAACCAGCTTTTGGCATCCATATAATCCATTTTTTTCGTACGATCATTATATTCCGTATCAGGTATTTCATCGTAATGCTTATATTCTGATGAAATTAGTTTGATAAAATTATTATATGTTTCCAGATCACTATGCTTTATCAAATGTCTGGCAATACCATCACTACCATAACTGATAGATTCCCCATCATAAATAGCATCCATTGGTGAGGGAATTTCTTTCATTTCAAGACCGAGCTTGCTCACCATACCTGCCAGCACATCATCGGGCTCCCCCAGATATTCTGTACCTTTGGCATAGGTAAACTGTTTATGGTGTCCTGAAGAGGTACGCCCACCAACAGTGTCATTTTTTTCCAACAAGACAAGATCTTTATCTTTCAGAAAATATCCTGCGGTAAGACCTGATATACCGCCCCCGACGATCACTATATCATGAAACTCAACTTGAGCTGGCTGCACGCCAGACTCACGAGCACAAAGAATAGTTACCGGCAGCAAACAACATATACCTATGAAGGCAACCTTCTTATTTAAACTATTTCTTATATTAT
Organism: Aeromonas sp. L_1B5_3; assembly: GCF_963866575.1. Lineage (NCBI taxonomy): Bacteria > Pseudomonadati > Pseudomonadota > Gammaproteobacteria > Aeromonadales > Aeromonadaceae > Aeromonas > Aeromonas sp. L_1B5_3. The sequence continues at coordinate 37,397 of NZ_CAWMDN010000101.1, read as the reverse complement.
TCTGCATAGTGTCACCTCTATCTTTTCCATCACCCATTTTACGTTCATTAAGGGATGCGATTTAGACCGGAGGAGATAACCTCATCAGCTGCCCTTACACCAGATAAATAGGCACCATGTACCGTCTGAAAGAAGTGTCTCTCGGTCGCCTCACCAGCAAAAAAGAGACGATGTGCAACACTCTTCGCCAAATCGTCCCGAGCCTTGGGCGTTGCGCCCAATCCGTTGTATGAATAAGCTCCGATAGCATAAGGATCCGCACTCCAGCGTGTAATCAAGTAGCTCACCGGGTCTGGAATATCTGCACCATACATGGCTCTCAATGCTGCCATCGCACTGGACACTGTATCCTGATCGTCCAGCTGCTCAACATGAAGCGCAAACTCGGCAGCATTAAAGCCAATCAAAACTGGCTGATTGGTATGTCTGGCCAAGCTGACCCATTCAACCCATTGTCCTTTATTGCCAGTATCGGGGATATTGTTAATCCAGTCGTAGCGAGTATCCCAAAATGCATAGGGGAAATGGAGACAACATTTATTCAGCGTACCGACACCAAGTTTTCTAATTGCTTGTGCTTTCCTGCTTGGCAATGGTGGTTGAAATTCCACACGACCTGATTTCAAAACGCCCAGTGGTAAAGTCAGTATTACTTGCGCAGCTTGATATGTCCGGCTTTTTGTTTTAACGATAACCTCTGCATTACTCTCATATTCAATTTTTATAATTTCCTGTTCAAGCCGGATATCTAAATCCTGAGCAAGGTACTCGACGACGGACTGATAGCCGTTATACAAAACCCATTCATCACCAGAAAAATCTTCATCACTATCAAACCAATATGAAGAGAGCTGTTCTATGGACCCACCATACTCATGCTCTATGGTGCTACTTAAAACAAAATCGATAATTCGTTGTTCTTCTTCAGAGCGTGAGGAGTAGGAAAGGCGAGAGTAAATGCCATCCCGCAATGAGACATCACGTTCCGCATCCTGCAAAATCATTATTGCAGCAGATATTTCATCTTCAATCAAAGTAAGGCGTGCATACTGGGATGAACTCAGTTTATGAGAACCACCATAAAAAATATCTGCGCTCTCCGAATCGGTGGAAAAGTGCTTGATACCCAGCTCATCAGCCAATCTTGAAACAGGATTTTGCGGCCCGGCACCGTGAATCCATGTTGCCCCAAGATCGATAGCAGGCCCCGCCCACTGCGAAGAGGTATGCAAACGCCCCCCAATACGATCCCGGGCTTCAAGTACCAATACGTGGTATCCGGCATCACGCAATTTTTTAGCCGCGACAAGACCTGCCACACCGGCGCCAATCACTATGACTTGCCATCTATCGGTAACCGCAGAAATCAACTCGCCCATGGTATTAGCATCTCCTCTACTATGACCAAGTTGCCAGTAAACCGATTGGTTAGAGGCAATATTGTCACTGCAACCTGTAAAGCATTTCAGACAACATTCACTCAGTTTGAGCGACCGCTCAAAACTACTGTAAGGGCTTGCTACAAGTCAATAGCAACATCGCTATCAAACGCTGTTTCTTGAATCATGCAGTGAGAAGAATGGGGATGAGCCATCCAGCAAGCAGCCGCATCCATGCAGTGAATGTGATGGGGATACAGACAGGGGCAGAGAAAAAATACTATTTAAAATCAATAGTAATGCATGATTGAACATGACAGATGGCTCGTTTCACCATCACTACTGCCCTATGTGAAAACCTGTACGACAAAAGGCGCCTTATGGCGCCTTTTTTATTGCTATGGGCCCAACGGTTCAGCCAGGAATGGCGCCGCTGTTGAAGGTAAAACTGTAGCTATCGCCGCGACAGAGGCTCTGGCTCACCTCCAGCAGCTCCCCCTGCGCCGTGTAGCTGCGCTGCATCACGGCCAGCACCGGCATGCCGACTGGCAATCCCAGCATGGCGCTCTCGGTCTGGCTCGGCACCTGCTGGCGGATCTGGTACTGCTGGGCGACAGGCTCAATCCCCTCCTCCCGCCAGTGGGCGTAGAGCGAGCCCTCCAGCAGATCGGGACGGGGCAGGAACTGGCGAGGGATATAGGTGGTCTCGATGGAGGTGGGGTCATCGTTGACGCAGCGCACCCGGCGGATCTTGGCGATCTCGGTGCCCTCAGCCACCCCCATCAGGGCGGCCTGCTCGGCGCTGGCGGCCACCAGCTCGCGCGCCAGCCAGCGATCGCTCAGCGCCCCGAGCTGGCTCAGCTGGGCGGTAAAGCTGCCACCGGTCAGGTTGTAGGTAAACGGAGCGTGCACGACGGTGCCCTTGCCCTGCTGCTTGATCACCAGCCCCTGTTCCGCCAGCAGGGAGATCCCCTTGACCACGGTGGCCCGGGAGAGGGCGAGGCTGTCGGAGAGCTGACGCTCGGAGGGGAGCACGCAGCCGTGGGGCAGCAGTTTGCGCTCGATAGCCTGCTGCAGCCCCTGCGCCAGAATGAGATAGAGCGGCTCATCCCCTGCACAGGCCAGCCGTTGTTTCAACTCGTCAAACAGGTGTTCAGCACTCTCTCTCTGCATGGCGCTCTCGTCTAAAGATGCAAAAACATAAACAAATGGGTCCAGTCCACTTTACTTTAAAATGCGTTATGGTTCACACTGGACTGGCACTGGATGTATATAATACCCACTGGACTGCAACTGGACTACACAAAAAGGTGATCGATATCGTCATGACCCCATCAAGCTCTACCTCACTTCAACAGCAGCGTATTCTGGGTTGTCTCTATGGACAAGCGGTGGGCGATGCCTTTGGCATGCCATCGGAGCTCTGGTCCCGCGAGAAAGTGCGTGCCTTCTTCGGCTGGATCCATGACTTCCTCGACGGCCCCGAGGAGAACATCGCCGCCAACGAATTCGTGCGCGGCCAGTTTACCGATGATACCAGCCAGATGGTCGCCCTTATGGATGCCATCATCGAGGAGCAGGGGGAGATCAAACCACTGACTATCGCCCGCCACATCATGAAGTGGGCCGAGGGGATCGACGCCTTTAGCAAAAATATTCTGGGCCCTACCTCCAAGGGAGCCCTTATCGCCCTGCAGCAGGGGATCCCCCTTGAGGAGATCCAGGCCAACGGGGTGACCAACGGCGCCCCGATGCGTATCGCCCCCATCGGCTGCCTGATGCCGACCAGCAACAAGGAGGCCTTTATCGAGGCCGTGCGCCTTGCCTGCGTTCCGACCCACAAGTCGGATATCGCCATCGCTGGTTCAGTAGTTATTGCCTGGGCCATCAGCCGCGCCATCGAAGGGGCCAAGTGGGCAACCATTCGTACCGAACTGCCCCCCCTCGCGCAAGAGGTGCAGAGCCGTTTCGCCTCCACCTTCAGCGCCTCCCTTGGCCGCCGCATCGAACTCGCCTTCACCGCTGTCGACAAGGCACCGACCATCGAATCGGGTCTGGACGATATCTATGACCTGATCGGTTCCGGCATGGATGTGATTGAATCTATCCCCGCCGCGCTGGGCATAGTGGAGCTCTCCGAAGGGGATCCCATGCTCTGCGCCCAGCTGTGCGCCAACCTTGGCGGCGATACCGACACCATAGGTGCCATGGCCACCGCCATCTGCGGTGCCCTCAGCGGCATCTCGGCCCTGCCGCTGGCAGCGCGCCAACTGATTGATCAAGCAAACCGGATTGACTTCGGCCCCTATGCCGAAGCCCTTGCTCACTATCGGCAACAGGACGTATGACTATGAGCCAGCAAGCAACCGAGATGCAGCCGGAACAGACTTCCAGCGGCATCGATCTCATCCCTCCCCACGAGCGAACCAAGCAACCGGCGGAGCTCTTCTTCGTCTGGTGTGCCGCCAATATCGGCATTCTGGGGGTCGTCTACGGCGCCGTGGTGGTCTCCTTTGGCCTCTCCTTCTGGCAATCGCTGCTGGCGGCGGTTGCCGGGGTCGCCTCCTTCGCGCTGGTGGGGATCACCAGCATGGCGGGCAAGCGCGGCCGCACCACCACCCTCACCCTCTCCCGCATCTGCTTTGGCAAGCGGGGCAATATCGCCCCCACCGCCTTCTGCTGGATCAACCTGATGGGCTGGGAAGCAGTCAATCTGGTCACCGGTACCCTGACGCTGGCGGCGCTGTTTTCCGCCATGGGGCTGGCGGAGTCCCACTGGATCACTGCCCTCTCCCTGCTGCTCTTTGGCGGCCTGACCGTGGTGGTCTCGCTGCTGGGGCAAAATACCGTGCTGATGATGCAGAAGTGGATCACCCGCACCTTCGGGGTGATGACCCTGATCGTGGTGCTCTATCTGATGGCCAACGCCAACTGGCAGGTGATCATGGCGCTCCCCTCCGGTGACTGGCTGACCGGCTTTCTGCCCGCCGTGTCGGTGATTGCCGCCGGTACCGGCATCAGCTGGGCCATCGCCGGCGCCGACTACAGCCGCGACCAGAGCGAAAAATCACGCCCCGGCACCATCTTCTCATCCGTGGTGGTGGGCGCCTCCCTGCCCCTCATCCTGCTGATGTTCGCCGGCATTCTGCTCACTGCCCAGATCCCCGATCTCGCCTCTACCGAGAACCCCATCGCGGCAATCGGCAAGCTGCTGCCGGCCTGGATGGCGATCCCCTATCTGGCCGCCGCGGTCGCCGGCATCGTCACCATCGCCGTGCTGAGCCTCTACTCCGCCAGCCTCAACCTGCTGAGCATGGGGGTCAAGCTGCGCCAGTCCCACGCCGTCATGCTGGATGCCGTGCTGGTCGTCGGCGTCGCGCTCTACGTGCTGTTTGTCTCCGGCGACTTCCTTGGCCCCTTTATCGCCTTCCTGATCTTCTGCGGCCTCTTCCTGGCCTCCTGGGCTGCCATCTTCATCCTCGATTATCTGGCGCTGCGCCGTCATCAGGGTTACGACTATCTGGCCCTCTACGGTGATACCGGGGTGCGCAAGGGGCCGCTGCTCTGCTGGCTCGCCGGCTCCATCAGCGGCCTGATGGTCACCAAGACCGGCTTTATCGACGGCCCGCTGGCCATCGGCGTCTTTGCCGACTCCAGCCTCGGCCTGTTTGTCTCGTTTGCCGTCAGTCTGGTGCTCTATGCCCTGCTGCTGCCCCGCATGAGGAGTCTCTGAGATGACTCCGCCCGTTCCGACCATGCCGGTCATGGTGATTGGCGCCGCCTTTGGCGACGTGATGCTGGAGATGAACCGCCTCCCCGTCTCGGGCGGCGATGAAGTCGCCCGCGAGAGCGGCCGCCAGATCGGTGGCTGTGCCTTCAACGTAGCTCGCGCCCTCGCCCGGCTCGGCGCCCCGGTGATCAACGGCATTACCGTCGGTCAGGGCAGCTGGGGAACGGCGGTGGAAGCAGCGATGGCAGCGGAGTCGCTGCCAGTCCAGTTGCGCGATCCGGCTCACGACAATGGCTGGTGTCTGGCACTGGTCGAGCCCGATGGCGAGCGCACCTTCATCACGGTGGAAGGGTGCGAGCAGTACTGGGATACCGCGGCACTGAGTCGTCTGCTACCCGCAGGCACAGGTTGGGTCTATGCCTCCGGCTACGAGCTGACCGGCACCCAGGGGGCGCCGCTGCTGGAGTGGTTGCTCCAGCTGCCCGAGCGCATCACACCATTCATCGATCCGGGCCCCCGCATCGGTGATCTGAGCGCTGACGAGATTGCCGCTCTGCTGGCCCGTCGCGCCCTCTTCTCTCTCAATCGTGAGGAGGCGGCCGTGCTGCTGGGGGCCCCCGCCAGCGCAGCAATAGTGGCCAGCTTCTGCCAGCAACACAGGGCTGCTCTTATCGTGCGGGAAGATAAAGAGGGTGCACTGGTCGGCACCCCGGATGGTCAATGTCAGCGGGTACATCCCGTTGCGGTGACCCTCTGCGATACCGTCGGGGCGGGCGATGCCCACGGCGGCGGCACCCTGATGGGGCTCGCCAGCGGCCTGCCGTTGGCAGAGGCGGTTCGCCTCGGCAATCTGGTGGCCGCCATCGTGGTCAGCCGTCCCGGCGCCGATGGAGCACCAACCCGCGCTGAACTGGTCAATTACGACTTGCCTGTGATCACCGCTGCGTGATCGCTTTGGCCCGCTCCGGCACCACCGGAGCGGGCATTTTTTTCAATGGCAGCAACCACTTCCCCCACACTGTTCACCTCACCCCTCTGTCACAGACGATTTGCGAAGCTGAACCGGATCTTGACGGCACTTCACTTGGTGTTTTATTGGCCAATGGAGAGCTAGTATTATGTGCAGGTTCCCGATCAGTCAGAGAAGCGATCATGCAAATCAACTCAGCCTCCATGCCCATCATGCGCCCCGATTACGGCAAATATCCCTCTTATCCCGAGGTCACACCGGAGCAGATCAATCAGGCTCAAAACAAGGTGCTGGACAAGAAAGACGAGGTTGAAACGCAGCGTGAGGATCAGGCAACCGCCCGCCGCACCATGGCGGTCTCCTACTCGGCTGCGCAGCAGAACAAGGCAGTGGTCGAACGCTATATGGAAGCCAGCGATACAGAGAGCAACGAAAATAGCGGCCCGAGCGCCAGTGACGTCTATCAGGCGGCCAACCGCTACCAGCGCCAGCAGAACCTGAGTGACTACCTGCAATTCCAGCAGAGCCCGCTCGGCCAGCAGATGGGCAGTATGATCGGTGAAGAGAAGCCCAAGGGCTCCCTGCTCGATATCACTGCCTGACAGACCAACATCCGCTAATGAAAAAGCCCTCTTCATGAGGGCTTTTTGCTATCAGTGAGATCCTTCCGCCACTTCGTCGGGCAGCTCGTCAAAGAGAGGATGGTAGAGCACCTCGCCCGCCACATTGGCAAGACCACCCGGCTGCAGCTCCATCGCCATAAAGCACTCTGCCGGCACCTCGTAGATGCAGCGCAGGCCAAATTCGCTGGCGGAACGGAAACCGAAGCGGCTGTAGTAGGCCGGATCGCCGAGCACCACCACCCCTTTCCAGTCCATCTCGAGCGCCGTATCCAGCCCTTCGCGGATGAGATCAGAGCCAATCCCCTGCCCCTGCCAATCGGGATGCACCGCAACCGGTGCCAGCCCAAGCCAGGGCCCCTCGACACCGTTAATGGTGATCGGGCTTAGCATCAGGTGGCCCATGAACTCGTACTCTTCCTCTTCGACCATGGTCACCACGGCGGCACCACACTCGCGCAGACGGTTAACCAGCTCGGCCTCATCGGTGCGGCCAAAAGCGGCAGTGACCAGCTCATAGACCGGCAGCATGTCACCGGGGCGCTCGGTTCTCAACATCAGGTATTACTCCTCGTACAGCAGAGCGGCCATTATTCCACAAACTGCCTCCGCTCCTGAGCACCTTTGTCCAGAAATGGGAGGGTGCACTCAGGAAAACGATCGGCAAACTGCTCTCGCAAGGCTCGCCAGTTGTCCGGTGCGGGCTGGGCCAGCACCCTCTGATAGGCCTTCAGCAAGGAGGGGGACTCCCGCGCCAGCCGCGCAAACGTCTGCTCCGGCCCCGGATGCCAGCGACCATCCAGCTCATCCATCAGCTCCGGCAACTCCACCAGCAGCCTCATCAGGCGATGGCGCAGGGGGAGCGCGCTCTCAGCCGTCAATCCATCCCCATCGGCAAGTAGCCGACTGATCCAACCCAGCCGCTCGCGCCGCTCTGTCAGCGTCAGCAACGTGGGCCCCTGACGCAGCAGTGCCGCGAATTGCAGCAACCACTCCAGCCCCATATCCCCCTCATCCTTTAGCAACAGGCCACCTGCATGGTGGAATAGCTCGGGCTCTGCTGCCTCCAACCGGGAGAGGGGATAGCAGTGCAGCTGATATCCCTCGGCCTCCAGCTGCGGATCAGCAAATAGCCGAGCCTCGTCAGCATCCATGTCGGCCAGAAAGAGGGAGATGACTGGCAGCGTCGCTTCGCACACAGCAGGATCGCAGAGGATCACTACCGCGATCCGCTCATCCGGCTGCCATCTGGCCAGCGCCTGCTGCAACGCTCCGGCCAGGGCTGGACGGCGATCCAGCCGCCAGTAGCGTACCTCGCACGGCTGATGGCCATCAATCAGACGCAGCCCCTGCTCAACCATGCCAAGCTTGGCCATCACCCGGCCGGAGGCCAGATTCTGCGGCATATGGCGAGCCGTGATGGCGGGCAGATGCAGCTGGTCAAAGGCAAATGCCTTGACCAGTCTGGCCGCCCGGGTCGCAATGCCGTGCCCCTGCCAGGGGACACCGACCCACCAGGCCAACTCGCCATTCCAGTGCAGCGAGATGACGCCGACAAGGGGCGATTCTGCCTCCCCCCCTTGCGGCAAGGTGATGGCCCAGCTCCAGCCAAGGCCAAGCGCCGCTCTGCGCCAGCATAGGGCCAGCCAGTCGCGGGCCCCCTCCGGTGGATAGGGGTGGGGAATATTGAGGGTGTAGCGGGCGATCGCCTCATCGCTGCAATAGCGCACGATCTCTTGTTCATCCTCGGCGCGCAGTGCCCGCAGTTGCAGTGGAGCATCGCAATCTTGTTCCCGTAAAGAGGGTATCCGCAGGCGACGCGCAAGCAGACGATTGAGCAGAGCGCCCAGATCCGCGTGTGCATCCAGCGTCAGATCGGCGCCAACCGTCCCCAGCGTGAGCAGTCCCTGCTCCCGGGCCAGCGTCAGCAAGGAAGCTGAACCACTGAGAAGGATCTGCTGGGTAGGATCGGCGTGGTGTTGCGGCAACAAATCCCCATCAAGCCAGGCGGCCAGCAGGGCGCCGGGACAGATCACGCCATCAGGGGTCAGACCTGCCCAAGGGGCACAGTGGTGATCAAGGGTGGCAGCAGCCTCATTGCCCAAGAGCAGCTGCCAGCGATGGCCCTGCTGCTGCCAGTGGCCCACCACCTCGTTCCAGTGGGGCTGCCACAGGCTCCCCTCGATCAATAGCTCCATCAGCCCGCCTGACAGGCCGCTGGCAAGCTCATGTGATGTGGATGCGCCTCGATGCGGGCAATCCAGTCACGAATGGCGGGCCACCCCTGCAGGGAGAAGATCCCCTCCTCCGCCACATGGGTGTAGGCGTAGAGAGCGATATCGGCGATAGTCGGCACCTCGCCGCACAGATAGGGGCTCTGTTTCAGTTGTTGCTCCATCACCGCCAGCGCCTTCTCGCCACCGGCCTTCAGCCCGTCGAGCCGCGCCTCCTGCGACTCGGGCCGCCCCAGATAACGGACGATAAAACGGGCCACCGCAATATAGGGCTCATGGCTGTACTGCTCGAAGAACATCCATTTGAGCACGTCGGCCTGTTGGCGCGGATCGGTCGGCCACAAAGACGAGCCCTGCGCCAGATAGAAGAGAATGGCATTGGATTCGGCCAGCAGATCGCCGGGAGCAAGCTCCAGTACCGGGATCTTGCCGTTGGGGTTCATCGCCAGAAAATCGGGGGTTTGAGTCTCCCCCGCCGCGATATCGACCGCCACCCACTCGAGAGGCAGTTCCAGCCAGCGCGCCAGCAACCACGCCTTGTAGCAGTTGCCGGAGCGCAGATCACCATGCAGACGCATGCACACTCCTTGTGAAAAGCAGATTTGAGAAACCGGTCAGGGAGCCAGACGCTCGATATGCCAGCCATCCCCTTCACGGGTGTAGTAGAAACGGTCGTGCAGACGGTGTTCACCCCCCTGCCAGAATTCGACCGTCTCGATCACCACCCGAAAGCCGCCCCAGAAGCTCGGCAACGGCACTTCGCCGTTGGCAAACTTCTGTTTGAGCTCGAGAAACTTGGCCTCCAGTACGCCGCGCGCTGAGATGCGGGTCGACTGTTTGGAGACCCAGGCGGCGATCTGGCTATCCTTGGGACGACTGTGGAAGTACTTCATCACCTCGAAGGTGCTCATCTTCTCCACCCGACCGGTCACATGCACCTGACGGTCGAGGGTGTGCCAGGGGAAGAGCAGGCTGATGCGGGGATTCCCCTCCAGCTGATGCGCCTTGCGACTGCCCATGTTGGTGTAAAAAACCATCCCCTGGGCGTCGTAGTGCTTGAGCAGCACGGTACGCTGCCACGGCTGGCCATCGGCATCCACGGTGGCAACCACCATGGCGGTGGGGTCGGTCAGCTTGGCTTCGCAGGCCTGTGCCAACCACTTCTCGAACAGCTCGAGGGGCTCGGCGGGCAGATCGGCCCGATGCAGCCCACCACGGGTATACTCCCGGCGCAGATCAGCAACATCCATCATCTTGATTTTCCTTCAAATAAATAATGGTTCCACGACCATCAAGAGAATGATTGCAGGCATTGTGCGCTGCCCTTCTGCCGGTGACAAGCCATAACGAACGGGGGAGACTTCCGCCTCCCCCGCTCACTCTATGATGGGCTAACCCTACTTTTGTGACTTTTGACAGTGCGGTAACATGCGCCGGTTATAGTCAGTGGCATAGGCTTCTAGCCTGGCATATTCCCCCTCCTTGCCCGGAGTGATCACATCCGCAAATCCTGTCAGATAACGCACTCCGCAACGGCTTTTTGCCTGTTCCTGCGCACTCTCGGCGATGCCGGGCGCACTGCCACCCCGCCCCGCCCTTACGATAAGCCGATAATCCTGCACTTTGAGGCTCTGCTCGACCGCCTGTTCGGCCCCATCAGGTATGGCATGACAACCCGATATGTAGATCAGCAGCAAACCAGCCGCTACGCGCAACATCTGCGCCATAAAAGACCTCCTGCCATCAGCACCAGCCAAAGCGGATCAACACTGCCGCCACCTCCCCCGCCGCCAGAACTACCAGAGCTTACAGTGGTAGTACTTCCTGTCGAACTACCGGAAGCTGAGCTCGCCCGCGCCGCCGTATTGAGAGCAAAAAAGATATTGTCGCTGCAAGAGAGCCGCAGCAAGGCCCCGCTCGCCAAAGGTGTTGGCAAAGTAATGCTGGCCGAGCCACTATTGGGTACACCGGCCACCAGCGTAGTCCAGTTGCTGCCGCTATCCTGGGTCAGGGCCACATCCACTTTCTGACAGTTGATAGGCGCCTGATTCGTTCCCGCCACATTCCAGCTCAACGTCTGGGTTGCACCAGCAACCATCTTGCCAGCAAGGGGAGCAGTGATGGCGAAAATGGCCCCAGTGTTGACCACTTGTACTATCATCTCGTCGCTGCTGACAGCCCCTTGGCCATCACGTACCGCAAGGCGAAAGTGAAGGTCACGACTGGTGGTTGGCCAGGCCTCTCCCTTGGCAAGCACACCCGCAATGAGTGAACTCATCGCAGGCAAGCTGCGGCTGGGGGCTTGGGTTGGCGACAACATACGAAACAGCGGCCGTGAACCGTCATCCATCATGGTGGCCGCACTGGTAGAGGCAGTGCCAAGATCCAGCTCCTCCCAGCTGTAGCTCAGCGGATTGCCATCAAGATCCACAGCACTGCCGCTCAGGGTGAACGCGGTGTTGGCGGGGATCACCCGATCCACGCCAGCATCCACGACCGGGGCATTGTTGGAGAGCACCAGATTGGTTCCACAAGATGGCTGCGAGGCCATCTTGGTGCGGATCTGCTCTATCGACTTGCTGTGAAAGAAAGGAGAGCTGTTGCTCTGCAGATCTTCATCTCCACAGATCCCGGCATACGCCATGATGGAGGAACCGCTGCCAGGCTCCCAGGCCGAGCTTGCCTCACGCCCGCTACCACAGCTGCCCGACGTGCCGTTGAAAGAGTGCTCCGCCCCCATCTGATGGCCCAGTTCATGAGCCACGTAGTCGATATAGAAGGCATCACCTGTCGGCTGCGGGCTTCCCGTCATCCCCTGAGAGCGGCTGAAGGGGTTGCAGAGCGCCCCGAGTGTAGCCAGCCCGCCTCCCGAAGTGGTCAATACGTGACCCACATCGAAACCAGGACTTAACAGTAAGGCTTGCTGGGTCTGGTTGATGGTCAGATCCTGAGTGGAGTTGGTGAAGGGATCGGTGGCCGGATCGGTAAAGATCACCTTGTCCGCATCCGCAGCCAACTGAAACTCGGCCCCTACATCGCGGCGATAGACCTCGTTGACTCGGTTAAGCAGGGTGGCAATGGCTGCCAGAGCTGCGGCTTTGGTGCCACCGTGAAACTGGGTATATTCCCCGGTCGCCGAGATAGCGATGGTATAGCGCTTGCGCTGGTTGCCACTGACCAGCACCGAGCGGGCGGCCTGCGCCCCAAGCTGCGACGAGAGCACTTCATCATCATCCAGCCTACGCCAGCTCTCCTGCTGGGTATAAACGGCGTACGAGGTACCATCAAAAAGCGGATCTATATAGAAGGTTTTCCCCCGATAGGTGAACATGCCGTGAAATCCCTGTGGTGTCAGGTCAAAACGACCGCTGCTCCGGAGATCGTCTGCGGCGCTGCCCGAATAGGTTTTGATGGCGGGGTAACGCAGTGCCAACGTGGGTGGCAGCAGGGCGTTGGGATGCAGGGAAAATGTGACAATACGACCATCGGTCAGCGGCAGACTAAGAGAAGATGGTAACTCCCCCGTAGCGAAAGGGGGTTCTGGCACCACCACCTTCACCTCATCGGCCCTCACATCAAAAGCGACGTTTGCAGCAGTTTTTGCATCCTGAAACAACCACTCCGGGGATGCCAGCACCGGCATTGCCAGGCAGGAGATAAACAGGGTCAGACCACACTTCATAGCGCCTCCATGCTCTATTGTTATCGCTGCAAGTATGGCCCAGCCCCACATGACTCGCCGAATATCCACCTTGCACCGCATCCCCCTTCCACCTATCATTGCGCCGTTTGTCTGTTTCAGAATCATCCCGCTACCGGGGTGATTCATCTTTATCTGGCCAAGGTTAATCTCATGCTCAAATCCCCACTGTTGCCCCGTTTCGGGGATCTGGTCGTTGCCATTGTTGATGACGTGCTGGGACAGGGTCTCACCCTGGATCGTGCCTATGCCCGTCACTTCTCCGGCATCGAACTCAAACCGCAAGAACAGGCAAGGATTGCCCTGGTCACCGGCGACCTGCTGCGTCGCCTGAGCCTCTACTGCGCACTGACCGGTATTCAGGTTCGTCAGGCCGAGAAGAACGTATGGCCACTGCTGCACAGCTGGCACGCTTTCCACAAGATCCCCCAGCCCAACCACCCGACACTGGATCGCTTCAACGAAGAGGCGTTCCGTCGCCGCCTGAACGAAGCCAAAAAGAACCCGGTGCTGATGGATGGCTGCCCGACCTGGCTGGAAAAACTCGGCAGCGAGCAGCTGGGCGAAGCCTGGCCGGCCGAGCGCGCAGCCCTGACCGCCATGCCCAAGCGCTACCTGCGGGTCAACACCCTCAAGTGCACCCGCGAGGAGCTGCAAGCCGCTCTGGCCAAAGAGCAGGTCAACACAGTGCCGGTAGCAGGGGTTGAGAGCGCTCTGGAAGTCACTTCCGATGCAGCCCTGTTTCGCACCAACGCCTTTGCCGACGGCTGGTTCGAGCAGCAGGATGCCGGCTCCCAGCACATCGCTGCCGCACTCGACGTCGCGCCCGGCATGCGGGTGATCGACGCCTGCGCCGGTGCCGGTGGCAAGACCCTGCATCTGGCCGCCATGATGAAAGGCAAAGGCCGCCTGCTGGCGATGGATGTGGAAGAGTGGAAGCTGGAGAACCTCAAGCAGCGTGCCCGCCGCGCCGGCGCCCACAACGTGGAGACCCGGGTCATCACCAGCAGCAAGACCGTCAAGCGCCTCAAAGAGAGCGCGGATCGCCTGCTGCTGGACGTCCCCTGCTCCGGTCTTGGCGTGCTCAAGCGCAATCCGGATGCCAAGTGGCGCGATACCGCCGAGCGTCTGCCGGTGCTGGTCGCGCTGCAGGAAGAGATCCTGCAGCGCTACAGCCAGATGGTGAAAGTGGGCGGCATGCTGGTTTACGCTACCTGCTCCATCCTGCCCGAGGAGAACCGCCAGCAGGTGGACAAGTTCCTCGCCGCCAACGAAAACTTCCGCCTGCTTGGTGATCACACCGTGAGTCCCGCGGCTACCGGTTTCGACGGTTTCTATCTGGCGCGCATCGAGCGGATCGCCTGATCCAGAATGACCCACTCCTTGCGCCCTTATCGCGCACGGCGGGTGCGATGAAAAAAGAGCGGCAGCCCTCGGGCTGCCGCTCTTTTTATTGATAAGGATCGCCGCGTCAGGACTCCAGCGCAGCAATTGCCTCTATCTCGATCTTCACATCCTTGGGCAGGCGGGCCACTTCCACGCAGGAGCGCGCCGGATACATGGCATCGTGCTCGGTGAAGAAGTCGTTGTAGACCCGGTTTACCTCGGCAAAGTCGTTCAAATCCGAGACAAACACCGTGGTCTTGAAGATATTGCGCACCTCACCGCCTGCCGCCTCGACAATCGCCTTGACGTTTTGCAGGGAACGCAGGGTTTGCGCTTCGATCCCCTCCGCAATGTCGCCGCTCACCGGGTCCAGCGGGATCTGGCCGGAGGTGTAGAGGATGTTGCCAATCCGGGTGGCCTGCACATAGGGGCCGATGGCGCCCGGCGCCGCTTTGGTAGTGATAACCTGTCGCATCTGTTACTTCCTCGTGCTGACAAACAAAAAGTAGGCCCGGAGCAAGCCTGCTCACCCCGGGCATGAGAGTTACATCATGTTGGTGAAGGTTCTGGAGATGACGTCCTGCTGCTGCTCGCGGGTCAGGGCGTTGAAGCGCACCGCATAGCCGGAGACCCGGATGGTCAGACTGGGGTACTTATCCGGATTCTCGATGGCATCCAGCAGCATCTCGCGGTTCATCACGTTGACGTTGAGGTGCTGGCCCCCTTCTACATCCCGCTCATGATGGAAGTAGCCATCCATCAACCCCACCAGATTGTTCTCGCGATTGGCGGGTTCCTTGCCGAGCGCCCCCGGCACGATGGAGAAGGTGTAGGAGATCCCGTCCTTGGCATATTTGAACGGCAGCTTGGCCACCGAGGCGAGCGAAGCGACCGCCCCCTTGCGATCCCGACCGTGCATCGGGTTGGCCCCCGGCGCAAACGGCGCACCGGCGCGGCGGCCATCCGGGGTGTTGCCGGTCTTCTGGCCATAGACCACGTTGGAGGTGATGGTCAGGATCGACTGGGTCGGCACCGCATTGCGGTAGGTTGGCAGCGCCTGGATCTTCTTCATGAAGCGCTCGACCAGATCGCAGGCGATAGAGTCGGCCCGCTCGTCGTTGTTGCCGTACTGGGGATACTCCCCCTCAATCACGAAGTCGACCGCCAGCCCGTCAGCATCGCGCACCGGCTTGACCCGGGCGTACTTGATGGCCGCCAGCGAATCAACCGCCACCGACAGACCGGCAATGCCGCAGGCCATGGTGCGATAGACGTCGCGGTCGTGCAGCGCCATCAGTGAGGCCTCGTAGCTGTACTTGTCGTGCATGTAGTGAATAAGGTTGAGCGCACTGATGTACTGCACCGCCAGCCAGTCCATAAAGCTGTCGAGGCTGACCATGACAGTGGCGTAATCCAGCACCTCGTCCATGATGGGCGCCACTTTCGGACCGACCTGGATCTTCAGCTTCTCGTCCACCCCGCCGTTGATGCAATAGAGCAGGGTTTTGGCCAGGTTGGCACGGGCACCGAAGAACTGCATCTGCTTGCCGATCACCATGGGGCTCACGCAGCAGGCGATGGCATAGTCATCGCTCTCGAAGTCGGTGCGCATCAGATCATCGTTCTCATACTGCAGGGATGAGGTATCGATGGAGACGCGGGCCGCATAGGTCTTGAAGGCCCGTGGCAACCCTTCCGCCCAGAGGATGGTGAGGTTGGGCTCGGGCGCCGGCCCCATGGTCTTGAGGGTGTGGAGGTAGCGGAAGGAGTTCTTGGTCACCAGAGTACGGCCATCCAGCCCCATGCCGCCGATCACCTCGGTCGCCCAGATGGGATCGCCGGAGAAGAGGGAGTCAAACTCGGGGGTACGCAGGAAGCGCACCATGCGGATCTTCATGATGAAGTGATCGACCAGCTCCTGGGCATCCTGCTCGCTGATGAGCCCCGCCTTCAGATCCCGCTCGATATAGATATCGAGGAAGGTGGCGGTACGACCGAGGGACATGGCGCCACCGTTTTGCGACTTCACCGCTGCCAGATAAGCAAAGTAGAGCCACTGCACCGCCTGCTGGGCAGTGCGTGCCGGCCCGGAGATGTCAAAGCCGTAGCTAGCCGCCATCTGCTTGATCTGCCCCAGTGCCCGCTTGTGCTCGGCCAGCTCCTCGCGCTGGCGGATCACCTGCTCCAGCTGCTCCCCCCGCTCGAGAGCCGGTTGCAGATCGGCAAACTGCAGCTCCCGCTCACGGATTAGATAATCTATGCCATAGAGCGCTACCCGACGATAATCTCCGATAATGCGACCACGGCCGTAACCATCCGGCAAACCGGTCAATACCCCTGACTTTCGGCAGCGCAGCATCTCGGGAGAGTAGACGTCGAACACCCCCTGATTGTGGGTTTTGCGCAATTCGCTGAAGGTATATTCAAATTCGGGATCCATCTCCCGGCCATACGCTTCAAAAGAGCTGCGGATCATATTTACGCCGCCAAACGGGTGCAGCGCTCTTTTAAGGGGCTTGTCGGTTTGCAGGCCAACGATTTTTTCCAGCGCCGGCTCGATATAACCCGGCCCGTGGGCGGTGATTGTGGTGGCAATATTGGTATCAAAATCAACAGGCGCGTGGGTGGCATTCTCGATGCAGATCCCCTCCATCACCTTGTTCCACAAGGTAGTGGTCGCTTCGGTCGCATCAGCTAAAAACTGTTCGTCACCTTCATAGGGGGTGTAGTTCTGCTGGATAAAATCACGGACGTTGATCTCGTGCTTCCAGTTCTCACCGGCAAACCCTTGCCATGCCTGACGGAATTTATCCTGATCCAATTGCATATCAACTTTCATCAAATAAACCTCATTCACTACTCATGACACTACAGTGGAAGATGTCAGACGCACTCGGCCTGACGAACCTGCTGCCCCAGACGAATGGCATCCAGCGCGATCATTTTCTCTTCATTGGTGGGAATAACCGCCGCCAGCACCATGGACTCTGCCGCCGAAATTACCCGGCAGCCCTCGCTATTGGGACGCTGGTTAAACGGCTCGCTGATCGCTACGCCAAATACCTGAAGTCGTTCGCATACCAGCTTTCTGATAAAGGCCGAGTTCTCGCCGATCCCACCGGTGAAAATAACGGCATCCAGCCGGCGCAATGAGGTGGCATGGCCGCCGATATGGCGGGCAATACGATGGACAAAAGCGTGAATGGCCAATTTTGCGCCGGGATGTCCTTCGTGATAGGCAACTTCCAATACCCGCATATCCGAGGAGAGCCCCGAAATACCCAGCAGGCCGGACTGCTTGTTCAATACCCGCTCGATATCCTCGATGGATTGCCCCGTCTTGCTGGCGATATAGGCCAGCGCGCCAAAATCGATATCGCCGCTGCGGCTGCCCATGATCAGCCCCTCCAGCGGCGTCATCCCCATCGAGGTATCGACGCTCTTGCCATCCTGCACTGCACAAATAGAGGCGCCATTGCCCAGATGGGCGATGACCAGACCGGCATGCTGCTCATCCAGCCCCATAAATACGCAAGCCTGCTCGGCAACATAGCGATGGGAGGTGCCATGGAAGCCATAGCGGCGCACGCCGTAATCCTGCAGATATTGGTAAGGCAGCGCATAGATATAGGCTTCCGGCTTCAGGGTCTGGTGAAAGCCAGTATCAAATACCGCAATTTGGGGCTGGTCGGGAAATAGCTGGCGGGCGGCCATCACGCCGCTCAGATTGGCGTGGTTGTGCAACGGGGCCAGTGGCGAGACCTGCCTGATTTTGGCCAGTACCCGCTCGTCAATGATGGCCGCTTCGCTGAACTCATTACCGCCATGGGCAATGCGATGGCCCACCAGGGTGATAGCATCGAGCAAACCGCGCAGTTTCAGCTCTTCTGCAATCGCCGCCAATGCACAGCTATGGTTGTTTTCCGGCAAGGGAGTGGCCGGGTTTTTATCAATTTTCAGCTGGGGATGTTCGGTCTCGATACCATCGGCCATGCCGGAGATCACCACCTCGCAGGTTTTACTATCCAGTACCGAGAATTTGACCGACGAAGAGCCGCAATTGATAACCAGAACCAACGAATCAAACTTCATTACATCGCCTCGATATTTATGATGCCGAGTCACTGCAGTCAGAACATATTTACCACTGCGTGGTGGCCAAATAACGGATAGCCTTGCCCTGGGCCCAAATAATTGGGCCAACCAAGAACCGGTTATTGCGCACTTCTGACTGCGCCATGCAGACCCCGCCAAGGGGTCAGGGTCTGAATGGCTGGTGACTTGCAGAAAAGGTTTTCAGAACAGCTTGGAAACAATATTCAGGATGGTCAGCACACCGATGATGGTGACAAACACGTTGCTGGCCTGGCCTTTATATTTGGCCAGCGCAGGTGTTTTGTTGACGGCATACATCGGCAGCAGACAGAGCAGGGAAGCGATGATCGGCGCCCCCATTGCCTCAATCAGGTCGAGGATGTTGGGGTTCACATAAGCGACCAGCCAGGTCGAGCCCATGATGAACAACATACTGACCATGTTGAGTTTTTTACTGGAAACCTTGCTCTTGTCGCCCTGGTATCCAAAGCGGAGGATGAGGCCGTTCAACCCTTCCAGCGTCCCCAGATAGTGGCCGAAGAAGGATTTGAAGATGGCAACCAGCGCAATGATGGAAGCGGCATACTCCAGGGTGGTGGCAAATGCAGACTTGCTGCCAGCCAGCGAGGAGAAGTGGTTGGCCAGATAGGAGAGCACCGGAATATTCTGGGCCTTGGCTTCCGCCATATTTTGCGGCGACAGGGTAAACAGGCAGCTGAAGGCAAAGAACATCACCACGGCCACCATCAGCATGCTGGCACCGGAGATAATCTTCGAGCAGCGCTTCTCGGTAAAATCACGACCGAACTCCTGCTCATACTCTTCCCGTTTGGAGACGATGAAAGAGGAGACAATCGGCGAGAAATTGAAGGAGAAGACCATGATGGAGATCCCCAACCAGACGGTGACCAGAATACCGTCGTGACCAAACATGGATATTTCACTCAGGTTTACCTGATCAAAGACGGCACTGTTCCAGTAAGGAACGAGGGAGAGGGAGATAACCACCAGGCTGGCGATGAAAGGAAATACCAGATAACTCATCACGCGAACCATCAGATCCTTGCCGAAATAGATCACGAAGGCCATCAACAGCAGCAGCCCTAGGGCGACAACACCCCGATTGAGCGGCGCCATTTGCAGTTGATGCTCCCAGAATGCCATGAAGGTATTGGTGATCGTCACACCATATATCCACAGCAGTGGACAGATGGCAAAGAAATAGAGGAAGGTAATCACTACCCCACCCATTTTACCAAAATGCTCTTCAACGGTCTCGGTAATATTTGCCGATGGATTGCTGCCGGAAAGACATAATCTGGCCAACGCCCTGTGGCAATAAAATGCTATAGGGTAAGCCAGCACCAACATGATTAATATTGGTATCAGACCACCATATCCGGCCCGAATTGGGAAAAATAGAACACCTGCACCGATCGCTGTACCAAATAGACCGAGCCCCCAAGTTGTATCTGACTTACGCCATGCTTTGACACTCTCTTTACTGCTGCTAACGACACTATCCAATATCATGACTGTATTCCTTACAGGCTAAATTGACGGATATTGTTCTGTTCGATAATTTCGGCGATCCGGGTCAGGTCAATATTGCCACCCGAAATAATGCTGACGGTCTTTTTGCCTTCGACATAATGTTTCAGCTTGCCGCTCAGCAGCGCTGCCGAGGCCAGAGCTCCCGCCCCTTCGGTAATCACCTTGTTGCGCTGAATAAGGTCAACCATGCTGTGGCGAATATCATCTTCAGTGACCAGAACGATGTCATCGACCAGCTCTTTGACAATTTCATAGGTCAGGGTGCCGGGTCTTGCCACGTCACAGCCATCAGCCAGCGTGCTGCTGGTTCTGTGATTGGTAATGGTACCTGCGTAGTATGAAGCCGCCATGCCGTGGACATTCTCCGACTGCACGCCAATCACCCGGATAGTCGGGTTGATGGATTTGATGGCCATGGCAACACCGGCAATCAGACCACCGCCGCCAATCGGCACTATGATGTTGTCCACATCATAGAGATCCTCGATGATTTCCAGACCAATGGTGCCCTGACCGGCAATCACTTTTGCATCGTCGAAGGGGGGGATAAATACGCGGCCTTCCATTTCCACGATTTCACTGACTTTGGCAATGGTGTCATTGAAACTATTGCCATGCAGAATAACTTCCGCCGAATAATCGCTGGTTGCTGCAATTTTTGATTTTGGTGCACAGCAAGGCATGACCACCTTGGCATCAATTCCCAGCATGGCACTGGACAAAGATACCCCCTGCGCGTGATTACCGGCAGAGCAGGCGACAACACCTTTTTGACGATCCTCCAGACTTAATGAACTGAGTTTGTTGAAGGCACCGCGAATTTTAAAAGAGCCTGTACGTTGCATGTTTTCAAGCTTAAGGTAAACCTCGCCATGGCAACGTTCGCTGATGTAGTTAGAGGGTAATTGCGCGGTCTTGTATATATGGTTGGTCAGTCTTTTTTTGGCTTCGGTAATATCATGAAGACCAATGGGCAGATTGCTATACATCTTCATCGCAAATCTCTTTTTATTTATTAATTTGTAGGGTTTTATTTCACTGGGCGAAGCGATACTAGGTTCTATCACCTGCAATTAATGTGAGCATAAACACAAAAAAATCTACAAAGAGACTGCGTTACGGTGAAATTATCAAAAAATGTGATGGCAGCAACACTTGAATCCAAATGGATTAAAAAAAGTAATCAGAGATTGGCGAACAATATAATTAACAACTCCAACACAAAGCCGCAAAGATTAGATTTTTCAGGGCAATTGCGTTGCTTTTTGCAACCGGCAATCAGTTGCTTGCCTGCCAGAACCGGGACAATAAAAAAGGGAGCCTGTGTGGCTCCCTCTCGACAACACCGGACCGATTACTCGGCTGCAGCATCATCTTTCTTGTACTTGGCAGCAGTCTCTTTGATCAGAGCCTGCAGCTCGCCGGCCTGGAACATCTCGATCATGATGTCGCAGCCACCGATCAGCTCGCCCTCAACCCACAGCTGCGGGAAGGTCGGCCAGTTGGCAAATTTCGGCAATTCAGCGCGGATATCCGGGTTTTGCAGGATATCAACATATGCAAACGGCTCACCGCAGGACATCAGCGCCTGGGAGGCCTGGGCAGAGAAGCCACAGCTGGGTAGCTTGGGAGAGCCCTTCATGTAGATGATGATGGGGTTGTCAGCCAGCTGCTGCTTGATCTTTTCGATAGTTTCCATAGATGCCTCACTAGAGCAATGATGGCGGCCATTCTACTGCAATCTGGCCCGATCACAACCGGACAAAGGGCAAGAACGGCACGAATTGCTGCCAGAATAGACAGATGATTGATCCTGATCATGGCGCCAATCAAGGGTTGTTAGCCCATCTTTGATACTGCTACAATCCCTTGGCTTTGGACTTTCCTGTCCCACCATTTTAAAAACAACTCTTTTCACATTGGAAAAGAGTACGCAATGTCTTGCAACCGTCGCGCTCGCACGGTCCAGCCAATGGAGAGTAGAAAATGGCATTCGAACTTCCCGCTCTGCCCTATGCAATCAATGCTCTGGAACCGCACATCTCCCAGGAGACCCTGGAATACCATCACGGCAAGCACCACAACACCTACGTGGTCAATCTGAACAATCTGGTGCCGGGTACCGAGTTTGAAGGCAAGTCTCTGGAAGAGATCATCAAGACCTCCACTGGTGGCGTCTTTAACAACGCAGCCCAGATCTGGAACCACACTTTCTACTGGCACTGCCTCTCCCCGAACGGCGGTGGCGAGCCGACTGGCGCACTGGCTGATGCCATCAACAAAGCATTCGGCTCCTTCGCCGAGTTCAAGGATGCCTTCACCAAGTCTGCCATCGGCAACTTCGGTTCAAGCTGGACCTGGCTGGTGAAGAAGGCTGACGGCTCTCTGGCCATCGTCAACACTTCCAACGCTGGCTGCCCGCTGACCGAAGCCGGTACTACCCCGCTGCTGACTGTTGACCTGTGGGAGCACGCCTACTACATCGACTTCCGCAACCTGCGTCCGAAGTACATGGAAACCTTCTGGGCTCTGGTTAACTGGGAATTCGTGGCCAAGAACTTGGCAGCCTGATAACGGCTCCTCTTCTTGCCAAAACGCCTCGCACCTGCGAGGCGTTTTTTTATATCTGTGTGGCAGCACAACAGAGATGAAAAAGGCGCCATGAGGCGCCTGTTTCAGGTCATCAGACAACCCATCTACTGGTCATCTATCTCATCCATATACTGGTCGAGATTGGCATCATCAGACTGCTCCTGCTTCGTCTCCTTGAGCTCGGCTTTCTTGCCCGTCACCTTGCTCTGGTTGTATTGCAGGTAGAAATCTTTGGTCAATGCATAAGGATCGAGCGAGTTGTCGATGATCCGTTCCTGATCGATCAGCTTGGAGCGGGAGCCTAGGCCATCGAGCGCCCAGTGCACCACTCGCAGTGGCAAGGTCAACAAGGCATAGGGGAAGTAGATGGTATCGACCGTATCACCTACCAGCTTGCGGGTCGTGGTCGGGCCATAGACCGGCACCATCAGGTAGGCACCTTCGCCAATATCCGCCTTGCCCAGTACGGTATCCATCTCCAGCTTGTCGCGCTCAAGACCGGCATGTTTGGCCACGTCGAAAATACCCAGCAGGCCGACCGTGGTGTTGAGGGTAAAACGACCCAAGTTGACCCCCGCCCCCTTCAAATCACCGGTGATAAGGTGGTTGACCATGCTGCTCGGTTCGTTGAAGTTCTCCACCAGATTTTCGATGCCATCCTTCATCCCCTGCGGTACGTAACGGGCATAGCCGTGTACCACGGGCCGGGCGACATAGGGCTCCAGCACATCGTAGTTAACTGCCCACATGGCCCGGTTTGGCCCCTGGAAGGGGTCACGAGGATCTGCTGCCGTACTGGTAGCTCCCGGATGATTCATTCCAGGATTGAGATCAAGGCTCTCTGGCCCCGGTTTGGGTGGGCCACCGGCGCAGCCAGCCAGCAACAGGGCTGACAGCAAGGCCCCTGCACGAAGATACATATGGAAGTCCCGACGTTTTATTTTGATTTATCAGAAGTATAGATAACCCGGCCGCCCTCCGGTGGCCGGGTTATCAAAGGACATATTAGAGGGCGTGATCGATACGGATGTCAATCGGAGCGCTTGGAATATCTGCACTCTTGATCGGTACAGATACCCCTTCAAAGGCCCCCTCCTTGTTCATGACGTTGCCGCCACGGGAGAGACGAGCCTTGAATTGCAGCTCGGGATAGGAAGCCAGCTTGCTCCCTTCCATCATGGCATCGCCATCACCCAGCGAGAGCGTCACGGGCAGGGTGGGCCCTGCAATACGCTTGACGGCAATCGGCATGGGCGGCCCGTTGGGCACCACGGCAAACACGAAGAGATAGGCATCTTCCGGCATCTGAATGCCGGCCGCCAGCGAGATATGGATCGGGAACTCGCCCTGCTTCACCTCAAGCTGAGTTTGCTGGTTATCCCGAGCATCCACTGCGCCAGAAGGCGTCACCGCCATACCACGTTGCTTGAGCTGCGCCCTGGCATAATCCATTGAGCGCTCAACCATCACATAGCGGGGAGAGCCCTTCTCCATCAGCGGCAGCATCGCCTGCCAGCGAGCAAGGGCGGTCTGGAAGTCCTCTTTTTGCAGCGCCATGAACGCGTAGACAGAGCGCGCCTCGATGTTGCCCGGCTCCTGAGCGATGGCAGCCTGCAACAGGGAATCGGCTTGTGCCTCATCCCCCGTCATCATCAGCGCCTGTGCATAGGGAACTGCCACCAGCGATTTTTGCGGGGCCAGCTTGTAAGCTCGCTCAAGCGCGTCGTTGGCCATCTCGGGATCGTTGCCATCCAGCGCCAAGCGCCCCAGCAGCAGCCAGCCACGGTAGTCGTTCGGTTCATCCTTGAGACGGGTGCGCAACCCCAATGTGAAGTCGAGCAGATCCTGTTCAGTCACCTTGGCATCGCGCTCCACCAGAATACGGTTACTCAGCTCGCCAAGACGGCTGTTGGCATCCTGCCAGCGGCTTACCTCCTGCCAGCTGCCCAACTTGAAGTAGAGGCCCAGACTCACCACCACCAGCACTACCACACCCGGGATCCAGATCAGACTCTTGCCGCTGCGGGCGGTCTGCTCCACATCGGGAATGTCATCGAGCAGGCTGCGCTGCAACTCGATGAGCGAGTCAGGCTCCTCGGCAAGCACACCCTGTTCGCGCTCCTCGCCGATCTCCAGCAGACGCTGGCGATAGAGCTGCTTGTTGAGGGCCGAACGGCTGATGCTCTGCTTGCCTTCACCACGCCACAGCGGTACGACCAGCGCCAGACTTACCAATACCAGCAGGGCCGCAATCACAATCCAAAAAGCGGTCATTGTTTCTCTTCCTCTTTGAGCAGCTCGGTGAGCCGGCGCTGCTCCTCTTCGCTCAGGGCACTATCCACGGGCCGGGCTGCAGCCACAGGTCGCCGGCTGCGCATCACCACCACCCCCAGGCCGATGACGATGACCAGCAGCGGGCCAAGCCAGAGGATCAGGGTTGATGCCATCAACGGCGGGTTATAGAGGATAAAGTTGCCGTAGCGGGCCACCATGTAATCCACTATCTCATCCTTGTCCTTGCCCTGACGCACCATCTGGTAGGTCTTGTCGCGCAGATCCTTGGCCAGCCCCGCATTGGAGTCGGCAATATCCTGGTTCTGACACTTGGGGCAGCGCAGCTCCCTGGTCAGCTCCCGAAAGACCTGCTCCTGGTTGTCATTGTCGAAGGTATAGACATCGATGGCGGCCATGGCCGGCGCTTGCACCACCCATCCCAGCAACAGCAGCAGGGAAGCAATTAACACTCTCATCAGCACGCCCCTCACTTCATGGCATCAAAGATGGGTTTGAGGGTCGATGCCCAGTTTTCGGGGTTGATATCCCCGACGTGGCGATAACGGATGATCCCCTTGCTGTCGATGAAGAAGGTCTCCGGCGCGCCGTATACCCCCAGATCCAGCCCCAGCATGCCGTCCGGATCATAAAGATTGATCTGGTAGGGATTGCCCAACTCAGCCAGCCATTTGATCGCCTTGTTGCGTTCATCCTTGTAGTTCATCCCGACGATGTAGATCCCCTGCCCCGCCAGCTCCTTGAGATAGGTGTGCTCGCCATAGCAGGTCGGGCACCAGGTCGCCCAGACGTTGAGCAGCATGGGACGACCGGTCAGGATGCTGCGATCGTGCTGTTTGCCCAGATCGTAAATGTCCTGCAGGGTGAACACCGGCACCTCTTTACCCACCATCACGGATTCGAGTTTGGTGGGGTCAGAGTAAAGTCCCTTGAACAGAAAGACGGCGCCCAGCAGAAAGACGATAAAGGGAATTAAAAACAGCCAGGTCTTGCGATTCATGCCTTGCTCTCCTCCTCACGACGACCAAAACGGTAGCGTTTGTCCAGCATCGCCAGTACGCCGCCGATAGCCATGAACACGCCGCCAAACCAGATCCAGCGCACGAAAGGCTTGTAGTAAATCCGCATAGCCCAGGCACCGTTGTCGAGCTGTTCGCCAAGGGCTGCGTAAAGGTCACGGGTAATACCGGCATCGATGGCCGCCTCGGTCATCGGCATCCGGGTCACCTTGTACATCCGCTTCTCCGGCTTGAGCAGGGCCACCTGCTTGCCATCCTTGTGCACTTCCAGCACGCCCTTGAAACCATCGTAGTTGGGGCCGTTCTTCTCCTTGATGCCGGTGAAGACAAACTCGTAATCGGCAAAATGAATCCGATCCCCCGCCTGCATCCGCAAATCTTTCTCGATGCTGTAGTTCTGGGTACAGGCGATACCTATGATGCTGACTGCCAACCCAACGTGACCCAGGATCATGGCCCAGTGGCTGTTGCCCAGCTTGCGAACTCCGCTGGCAAAACTGTGCTTGTGGGTAGCCCGCGCCCAGGTCTCTTGCGCACTGGTGACGATTATCCAGGCGCCAAGACCGATGCCCAATGCCGCCCACGGCTTGAATGTCTCGGCAAGGGTCAGCGGCAGCAAGAAGGCCGCAGCCAGACTCAGGAGCAGCGCAATCACGACCTTGCTCTTGAGCTCGCCCAGCTCCTGGCGGCGCCAGCGAAACAGCGGGCCAATCCCCAGCAACAGGGCGAACGGAATGATGAGCCAGCTATAGATGTGGTTGAAGAAGGGGGTACCGATGGAGATGCTGCCCAGCCCCAGCTCCTTGTGAACCAGCGGCAGCAGGGTGCCAAGCAGCACGGTCAACAGACCCGCCACCAGCATGATGTTGTTGCAAAGCAGCAGGGTCTCGCGGCTCCACAGCTCATGCTTGCCATGGCTCTTCACTTGCGAGCCCTTGAAGGCAAACAGCAGCAAGGATGAGCCGATTACCGCCAGCAGGAAGCCCAGAATGAACAAACCGCGGGTCGGGTCGGAGGCAAACGCATGCACCGACACCAGCACGCCGGAGCGCACAAGGAAAGTGCCGAGCAGGCTCAGGGAGAAAGCAGAAAGCGCCAGCAGCACGGTCCAGGCCTTGAAGGTGGCGCGCTTTTCACTCACCGCCAGCGAGTGCAGCAGGGCAGTACCCGCCAGCCAGGGCATAAAGGAGGCGTTTTCTACCGGATCCCAGAACCACCAGCCACCCCAGCCGAGCTCGTAATAGGCCCACCAGGAGCCCAGCACGATCCCCAGCGTCAGGAAGACCCAGGCGGCCATGGTCCATGGACGAGACCAGCGCGCCCAGGTCGCATCGAGGCGACCAGTCATCAGGGACGCGATGGCAAAGGCAAAGGCGACCGAAAAGCCCACATAGCCCATGTAGAGCATCGGCGGGTGGAAGATGAGACCCGGATCCTGCAACAACGGGTTGAGGTCGCGGCCATCCACCGGGAAGTAAGGCAAGGTTCGAATGAAGGGGTCGGAGGTAAACAGCACGAAGGCGGTAAAACCGACCGAGATGAGGCCTAGTACGCCGAGTACCCGCGCTACCGCGTCGAGCGGCAGACGGCGGCTAAACATGGCGACGGCCGCAGTCCAACCCCCCAGCGTCAGCACCCACAGCAGCAGAGAGCCCTCATGGGCCCCCCATACTGCAGAGATACGATAAGCGAGCGGTAGCAGGCTGTTGGAGTTGGTGGCCACATACTGCACGGTGAAGTCGTTGTCGATAAATGCCCAAGTCAGGCAGAGGAACGACAGCAACAACAGCAGGAACTGAGCATAGGCGAGCGGACGGGCCGCCGACATCATGCCAAGGCGCCCCCAACTGGCGCCAAGCAGCGGGTAACTGCCCAGCAATATGGCGGTGGCAAAGGCCAGGATCAGTGCAAACTGTCCTAATTCCGGGATCATTGCTTGCTCCCCTTCAACTGCGCCTCGGTATATTGCGGCTTGAAGTGCATGCCGTTGGTGGCATCGGCCACTTCAGGCGGCATGTATTTCTCATCGTGTTTGGCCAGCACCTCGAAGGCCTCGACTGTAGTGGCATCCTTCAGGGTGCCCTGCGCGACAATGCCCTGCCCTTCGCGGAACAGATCCGGCAGAATGCCGTCATACTCCACCGTCACCAGATGACCGCCGTTATCCACCAGCTTGAAGGCCACCTTGAGGCTCTGGGGATCCCGTTGAACCGAGCCGGGCACAACCAGCCCACCGATGCGCAGACGCTGCCCCTCTTCCGGCTTGATCTTGTCCGGCCCTTTCCCTTCCACCAACTCGCTCGGCGTGTAGAAGAGATCGATGTTCTGACTCAGGGCATAGAGCACCAGCCCACAGACGGTTGCGAGCCCCAGCGTGATGGCCAGGATAATGGTGAGGCGTTTTTTACGTCTCGGATTCATAGGGTGTTCTCCATCTGCTGGGCCGCCTTGCGACGAGCCTCGCGAGCCTGCTTGCTGCGCAATTCGCCGAGCAGGCTGCGGGTTTTCATACGGGTGGAAATGACGATACCGATGAGGCAGACCAAAGTCAGGCCAAAAGAGAGCCAGACATAGAAGGCGTATCCGCCCATTGCCAGGAAGTCACTGAAAGAGGCAAAGTGCATGCTTACTTCTCCTGCTCGGCTATCTCTTTGACCCAGGGACGGTGCCACTCCCGCATCAAGAGCTCGTTTCTAAAGCGCATAAGGGTCAACGCACCGAGGAAAGTGGCAAACGCCAGGATCATGACGAGCAGCGGCCACAACATGTCGGAAGAGATGGAGGGTTTGGCAAACTTGGTGATGGTGGCCCCCTGATGCAGGGTGTTCCACCACTCTACCGAGTAGTGAATGATGGGCAGATTGATCACCCCGACCAGCGCCAGAATGCCGGCAGCACGGCCAGCCAGCACCTTGTCGCTAAAGG
The DNA here is from genome assembly GCF_963866575.1 of Aeromonas sp. L_1B5_3. Classification (NCBI taxonomy): domain Bacteria; kingdom Pseudomonadati; phylum Pseudomonadota; class Gammaproteobacteria; order Aeromonadales; family Aeromonadaceae; genus Aeromonas; species Aeromonas sp. L_1B5_3. The sequence continues at coordinate 8,901 of NZ_CAWMDN010000101.1, read as the reverse complement.
CGTTGTAGAGGGCGATGACGCCGAGGTAGAGGAACAGCAAAATCAGTTCGGAGGTGAGACGGGCATCCCAGACCCACCAGGTTCCCCACATGGGCTTTCCCCAGGCCGCACCGGTAAAGAGAGCGATAAAGGTAAAGATGGCACCGACCGGAGCAATGGCTGCTACCGTCATGTCAGCCATCCGCAGCTGCCATACCAGCCCGATAAACGCAGCAATCGCCATGGTGGAGTAAGCCCCCATGGAGAGGATGGCGGCAGGGACGTGGATATAGATGATCCGGAAGGAGTCACCCTGCTGATAATCTGCCGGGGCAAAGGCCAGCCCCCAGACAGAACCGATGATGAACGAAAGCAGACTAATCACCGCAAACCAGGGAAGCAGGGTACCAGCCAACTGATAGGCCCGCTCCGGTTTGGCATAAGGGTGCAACCATTTCCACATAGCTCACAAAACCTTTTTGTTATTAATCATTTGGCGAGGCCTACCATACCGACCGCAGGGCTGCATCAAATACCCCGAAAGCAATAAGCGGCGCTCTCCTTGATCCATCGCAACTTAATTTTTCCAACATTGCCCCATACGAGGCTTGTTACTCTTGCACCAACATAATCAGTTGAGGCTGACTCGCAAAGCGGCTGACACCGCCAGCGGGGTCAACGTCAATGCCCCCACCAGCATGGCTGCCAGAATGGCAAGCTGACCCCCGTAAGGCAGCCCCATCCCGGCCGCATCGATTGCCGAGGTCGCAAAAATCAGCACCGGGATATAAAGCGGCAGGATCAACAGACTGAGCAATACCCCCCCTTTACGCAGGCCAACTGTCAGGGCCACGCCGATGGCACCGAGCAGGCTCAATACCGGTGTCCCCAGCGCCAGTGTCGCCACCACCGCCAGATAACTCTGCATATCGAGGGAGAGCAGAATTGCGATAAGCGGCGAGATGAGCAACAGCGGCAAACCGGTCAGCAGCCAGTGAGCGACCACTTTCGCCAGCGCCAACAGGCCCAGAGGGTGAGGCATCAACATCATCTGCTCCAGCGAGCCATCACTGAAGTCATCGCGAAACAGCCGCTCCAGCGACAACATGGCCGCCAGCAAAGCGGCAACCCAGATGATGCCGGGAGCGATACGAGCCAGCAGTTTCGGCTCAGGGCCAATTCCCAGCGGGAAGAGCGTGATGACAATCAGGAAAAACCAGAGCGGGTTGAGAATGTCGGAACGCTGGCGCAGCGCGATCAACAGTTCACGTCGAATGAGATGAATGACGGCACGCAGCATGGTGTCACTCCTGCATCATGGGGGTTAGTGACAAGGTCTTGAGGCGCCCCTGCATCAGGGTGAGATCCTGATGGGTTGTGAGGATCACCATGCCACCCCGATCGGCATGGGCAAGGAAGAGTTGCTCCAGCACCTTGACCCCCTGTTTATCGATAGCGGTGAAGGGCTCATCCAGGATCCAGAGCGAAGGCTGGTTGCAGAGCCACAAGCGGGCGAGTGCTACGCGTCGCTGCTGACCTGCTGAGAGCTGACCGGTGGGGTTATCCTCAAAACCGGCCAGACCAACTCGAGCCAGGATCTGCCACAAGTCGCTCTCAGTCTGCGCTGAATGATGAAGTTGCTGATAAAAAGTCAGATTTTCAAAGGGTGTCAGGGCTGCTTTTACCCCGGGTTGATGACCCAGATAGAGTAAACTGGCGTGATACTCGTCGCGGCAAGCGCGAATATTCTCCCCATTCCAGAGCACTTCACCAGAAAAGGGTTGTGAGAGGCCAGTCAGCAAACGCAACAGACTGGTTTTGCCAACCCCGTTGGGGCCTTCTATTTGCACCAGATCGCCGGGTGAAACCGTAAATGAGAGATGTTCAAACAGAGTGCGATCTTCACGCACGCAGCTCAGATTGTTGACTTGAAGCAGCATGAGGATGTTATCAAATAGAATTAAGCGGCCTGCATCTTAACACAGTATTGGGATACGTCGTTTCATAGATGCAACAATTGGCGCAAGTCGCGATGGTGATCGCGAAAAGAGGTAAAGGGGATGTCGATATGGCTCTGACCTGTTCCCGTCACTACATATAAAATAAAGGAAGGCATGAGCCTTCCTTCACTATCAAGAAATCAAGAACGACCTTTTCGCAAGGATATCAAGAGTTCGGCTTCTGCCTTTGGCAACTCACACTCACTCATGACTTCATCCAGATCGGCACCCAATTCAACCATCTTGGCAGCACGGCTGTAGAGCCTGCGCTCTGGATCCTGCATGGTCAGCTCTTGCTGGCGATCATTGATCTGTTGCATCGCCCCCTCCACAGCTTGCAGGCGTTGCCCCATGCCAATGGCGCCGGTATGCAGCTCCATCATCTGTTTGCGCAAGCTTTCAAGTTGCCCCTGCAAAGTAGCTACGCTTGCCTCGGACTCCTGCTTGCTGCGCTTGCTTCTTGACCAGACATAAAAAGCAAACGCCAGTGCAATCAGGGACACCACCAAGGCAACTATCTCAATGATCAAAACATCACCTTATTGTTAGAGAGAACCAATTTCGTCCCACTCTTCATCAGAGAGCAACTTGTTCAGGTCAACCAGGATCAACAGTTGACCATCGCGGTTGCTAACACCCTGGATGAACTTGGCGCTCTCTTCGGTACCCACTGCGGGAGCGGCATCAATCTCGGAGGAGCGCAGATAAACAACCTCGGCAACGCTATCGACCATGATGCCAATCACCTGCTTCTCGGCTTCGATGATGACGATGCGGGAGTTTTCACTCACATCGCCGGAAGGCAAGCCAAAACGGGAACGGGTATCGATGACAGTCACCACATTACCACGCAAGTTGATGATCCCGAGTACATATTCGGGGGCACCCGGCACAGGCGCGATTTCGGTGTAGCGCAATACCTCCTGCACCTGCATCACGTTGATGCCATAGGTCTCATTCTCCAGTTGGAAGGTTACCCATTGCAGCACTTCATCTTCAGCCAGATTCTGTGCAATATTGCGCTTTTCTGTCATGTTTTTATTCCTTTTATGAAAACGTCTACTGCTAAAACTAGCAATAAAACAGCTCGATTGCAGAAGTTATCAGCGACCTTCTATGTTGACCCCACGCTCCAATAAAAGGAGCAATTCCCGAACATGCAACAGGGCACACATTTTTTCTTTAACCATGCCCGCGAGCCAAGGGCGCTTGCCCTCTTGATGGCGCCACTTGACCTGATCGCGGTGCAACAATTCGGTTCCTTTGAGGTGATGACACGCCAGCCCCCAAGGTGACTCTCCAAGCATAATCAGATATTTGTAAGGATCCATCTCCAAATGCTGCCCAGGCATCACCCACTGGGCTGTATCCACTACATTCATCTTTTGCTCGCGAGAGGTCATGATCCCTTTGTACCAGCCTGGCTGACCAAAAAGAGAGGTCACCTCTCCCAGCTGATGAATCCCGCCAAGATCGGTCAAGGGCACCGCAAACGTCACGCCAGAGACTTCAAAGAAGAGAGCCTGGAACTCCTTGCCCGTCTCTATATTTTCCCAACTTACGGGAGACTCTGCTACTTCCGGTGCAACTTCTACCGCCGTCTCGGTTACGACCATCGTGATCGGTTCTGCAATCTCAGGGCTCAATACCTCAGCAGGCCACTCAGGCTCTACTGGCGACAGAGACTCTTCAGCCACAATCTGCAGTGGCTCTGACACTGTTAGCTCATTGGTAAACGCGTCATTCTCAAATTGCACCTTCCCCACTTGAGCCAGCAATTCACTCAGTTGGGTAAGACGCGGGTCACTCTCCATATAGGGAGGAGCAACTACCTCCGGCACACTTTGAGCTTGTCGCTGCAACTGCACTACTGGCGCAGCAGGAGCTTCTTCGATTTCATCAAGCCCTGACGGGTCATCAAGGAGCAGCGAATGGAAATAATCATCCATTGCCCGAACTTGAATGGTATCTCTCATGCCGTCACCTCATGAGTCCGCTGCCGCTCAAGCGCGTCAAGATATTTGAGCAGAGTTTCGTAGGCATAGGTTCCACGACTCCCGGGTGAATAAATGGAGGGGGGAATATGCAGCAAACTGGCATCCCGAAATTTGGTATCGATAGGGATCACCGCGTTCCAAACCGCATCACCGTACTGTTCCTTGATTGATTTCAAAGTCATCAGCGATGCTCGGGTACGCTTGTCAAACATGGTCGGAATAACGGTAAAACGAAATTTATCCCGTTTTGAGCGCTGCATGATTTCAAACGTCTTCATCATCCGCTCCAGCCCTTTCAGCGCCAGAAATTCGGTCTGAACAGGCACCAGAATGCGGTCACATGCAGCAAGCGCATTGACCATCATCACTCCCAATACTGGTGGACAGTCAATGAGCACGTAGTCGTACTGATCCTGAATACGCAGCAACGCGCGTTTAAGTACCAACCCCATCCCTTCCCGGTTCCCCATGACCCGATCGAGCGTAGCCAGCGTGATAGATGCAGGCAGCAGATTGATATTGTCGAACTTGGTTTTGAGCGTCAGTTTATTGACAAGCTCGGTGGTCGGCTTGACTGCTTGAAAAAGCTCATAGAGCGTGCCATCAAGACGATCCGAATCGTAATCGAGATAAGCGGTCAACGAGGCATGCGGATCCGTATCAATCAGCAGCACTCGTTGGCCACGCTGAGCCAGGATCCCGGCGAGAGAGACCACTGTGGTGGTTTTACCGACACCGCCTTTCTGGTTGGCAACCGTCCAAACAATCACTGTATCAATCCTGCCTTGTTGTTATACGCATGCCACCACCGGGTAGCGAAATCACCTTGACCTCACCAGCATCCGCCGCTTTTTGCACTTCCGGCACAGCCTCTGTGGCTGGCGGAGTTTTGACTACAGGTCTTGCAGGTACCCAGGCAAACTTGGAGATAGCGACCACCACTTTACGGTTCTGTAGCCGCCCCTCTTCGCTACCATTGTCTGCAAAAGGAGAAAACTCACCATATGCCTCGAATGCCAAGCGCTGAGGTGCAATACCATTGGCAATCAAACCGTTTAGCACTGCCTCAGCCCGAGCCGCAGACAGAGCCCAGTTTGAGCGATAAATTTCATTATTAATCTGTTGGTTATCGGTATAACCCCTGACCCTTACATAGTTATCGACCGGTTTGAGAATACTTGAAAGAGTATTGATAACTGGCGCTGCATTCGGCCCCATAAATGCACTTCCGCTGCCAAATAACAGTCCTGAACTCAACTCGATAGTCAGCCAGTTCTCATCTTGGGTCAGTTTGACTATCCCGGACTCAACCAATGATCCCATGCTTGCCTGCAGCTGTGTACCAAGCGTCGCAAGTGTTGTGCCATTTTGCAAAATAGGGACACCGGAAATAGGCGCAAGAGAGGGAGCCGGCCCGCTTGTCCCATCAAGAATTGAAGGTGCGGAAGAGGCCGAATTTTCCAATAGCGAATGACCTTGGCCATCCAGCATACCGTCGCTGCGCGGCTGAATAACACTGAAAGCCTGACTCATACCGTCAATGACGGCACGATACTTGTCCTTGTTAACCAAAGCTACGGAATAGAGCACCACAAACAGGGCAAAGATGAGAGTCATGTAATCGGCGTAGGAGACCAGCCAGCGATCCAGATGCTCACGCCCTTGCAAGTGCAACCGATAACGCTTACGCATGGCTACTCTCCCTTCAGATATGCCTTGAGCCGCCGTTCTACCTGCAAACCATTTTCACCATGGGCAATCGCAATGAGCCCCTCCAGCGTCATCTCCTGGAAAAGCGCAGAATGGTAATGGAAAGCCCTTAATCTATTGGCAACAGGCAGATAAATCAGGTTGGCAAACCCCACTCCATAAATGGTTGCAACAAAGGCTACCGCAATTCCCGCGCCCAGTGCTGCAGGGTCTTCGAGATGGAACATCGCCTGGATAAGCCCCATCACGGCGCCAATGATCCCGATGGTGGGGCTATAACCCCCCATGGATTCAAATACCCTGGCTGCATGCTCATTGCGCTCTTGCTCGATGTCGATGTCGGCCTCCAGCAACATGCGGATATCTTCTGTCGACACACCATCAACAATCATGTTCAACCCTTGGCGGGTAAATTCATCTTCCTCTTGCTCCGCCTGATCTTCCAAAGCCAGCAGCCCTTGCTGCCGGGCAAACACAGCCCAGGATTGTAAACGCTCAGCCTGAAGCATCAGCTCCTGACGTGGGGGAACAAAAATCCAAAGAACCTGCCTGAGCGCAAGCAAGATATATCTGACGGGAGTTTGCAGAGTAACGGCACCGAAGGTGCCGCCCAATACGATCAGAAAAGCGGGGCCATCAACCAGAGTCAGCAGGGAACCACCATGCCACAATTGGGCAATGGCAATGGCTCCCAAAGCCAGGAGCAGGCCAAACAAGCCCATGATCAGCGCCCCAACTCAACCAGGATACGCTGTGCCACTTTGTCCAAAGGAAGTGATTCACTGGCGATACCTGCCTTGGCAACAGCCTGAGGCATCCCATATACCACACAAGATGCTTCATCCTGAGCCCAGATAGTAGAGCCTTGCTCTTTCAGCAGCTTGGCTCCATCTCGGCCATCTGCGCCCATGCCCGTCAAGACTATCGCAAGCACCTTGTCGGCATAGGTTTTAGCTGCAGAAGCAAAGGTAATATCAACACAGGGTTTGTAGTTAACTTTGTCATTGCCATCAATTATCCGGATACGAGCACCAACGCCACGCCCTTCAAGCAACATCTGTTTGCCACCCGGAGCCAGATAGGCATGGCCAGGTTTGAGCACGTCACCATCCTCAGCTTCCTTGACACCGATCTGGCACAAGCCATTGAGACGAGCCGCAAATGCCGCAGTAAAGGTTGCCGGCATATGCTGGATCAGCAAAATCGGGTGAGGGAAATCACCTGGCAGCTTGGTCAACACATTTTGCAATGCAACCGGTCCCCCAGTGGAGGTACCAATAGCAACCAATTGATAAGTTTTACCACTACGCTTGAATGCCGGAGCAGGTGTTATGCGCGGTGTTTCTGGCACACGCTCAGCAGTTCGCGATGCAGCTGAGGAACTCAGTGGCGATCTGGCCATCGGCTCAGGGGCTTTGGGACGAGCAGAGCTCATCAAAAAGCGCTTGCGGGAAATCTCCTTCACCCGCTGCTGCAGCAATCTGACCGCTTCATCCTTGTCTCTGGCGATGTCTTCAAACTTTTTAGGTAAGAAATCGAGGGCCCCAGCATCCAGTGCATCCAGAGTCGCCTTTGCTCCTTCATGGGTCAGAGAGGAGAACATTAAAATAGGTGTTGGACATTTGGCCATAATCTCGCGCACAGCGCTGATGCCGTCGAGCACGGGCATTTCGATGTCCATGGTGATTACATCAGGGCGCAGCGACATCGCCTTGTCCACGGCCTCACGTCCGTTTTGAGCGGTATCAATCACTGTCAGCATGGGATCCTGACTAATGATTTCACTTACCCGACGGCGGAAGAAACTCGAATCGTCGACAACTAATACCTTGACTGCCATTGTTATTTTTCTAACTCCTTGGGCCTGAGCTATTAATGTCTACGCGCATATGCTTTGAGCAGACTCGGCACATCCAAAATCAGGGCGATTCCACCATCACTGGTAATTGTGGCCCCCGCCATACCTGGCGTTCCTTGCAGCAAGCTATCAAGTGGCTTGATAACCACCTCTTCCTGGCCAATCAGGCTATCAACAACAAAACCTATTTGCTGTGTCCCTATCTGCACAATAACTACATGACCTGTATCTTGACGGGAGCGTTTGTTGGGACCACGCACCAGCCATTTATGCAGATAAAAGAGCGGAATTGCCTTCTCACGAACAATGATGGTGAGCTGACCGTCCACCATATTGGCCTTTTTCAAATCCAGGTGGAAAATCTCATTCACACAGCCAAGTGGCAGAGCAAAAGTTTGCTCTCCCACCTCTACCATCAGGGTCGGTAAAATCGCCAGAGTCAGAGGCACCTTGATTTCAAGACGCGTCCCTTTACCCCATGTGGAATCGATGTGTACTGAGCCATTAAGGCCAACAATGCTGGTTTTCACCACATCCATACCGACACCACGGCCTGATATATCCGAAATCTCTGACTTGGTAGAGAAACCCGGAGCAAAAATCAGGTTGTAGGCATCATTGTCACTCATGCGAGCAGCAGTATCTGCATCCAGCACACCACGGCTGATTGCTATAGACTTGAGTTTTTCGGGATCCATACCTGCACCATCATCTTCGATACAGAGCAGGATATGATCACCTTGCTGAGAAGCACTCAGGGTGATTGTTCCCTGACGTGGTTTACCCGCTTTTTCACGGATCTCGGGCAACTCAACCCCATGGTCACAGGAGTTACGAACCAAGTGAACAAGGGGGTCAGCCAATGCTTCAACCAAGTTTTTATCAAGATCGGTCTCTTCACCGACCATGACCAATTCGATTTCTTTTTTGAGAGTACGAGCCAAATCACGAACAACGCGCGGGAATCGACCAAAGACCTTCTTGATCGGCTGCATCCGGGTCTTCATGACCGCTCCTTGCAGGTCCGCAGTCACAACATCCAGGTTGGCAACAGCCTTTGACATCTCTTCATCGTTGCTGGCAATACCAAGACTAACCAATCGGTTACGCACCAATACCAACTCGCCCACCATATTCATGATGACGTCGAGCGTCTTGGTATCCACCCGAACAGTAGTATCACTTTGTACGGCACTGTTTTCAGCCGGAGCGGGAGCTGTAGACTTAGCAGCTACAGGCGCTGCGGGCTTGGATGGCGACTCTGCAGGTTTTGCTGAGGCACTAGTCACGGGCTTGGATGCAGGAGCAGGCACAGCAGGTTTGGACTGAGCTGGCACCGCGGCAGGTGCGGCAGGTG
>NZ_CAWMDN010000100.1:0-8994 GCF_963866575.1 Aeromonas sp. L_1B5_3 | reverse complement strand
TTCGGAACAGCTATTTAGACACCTCATAGCCTTAAAATGAGGCAACTATTGGAGGTGTTATGACCCGTCAGCGTTATCCAGAAACATTCAAAATCGAAGCCGTTAAACAAATCACCGAGCGCGGACGGCCGGTGGCTGACGTTGCACGAGCCCTTGGGGTCTCCAGCCACAGTCTGTATACCTGGCTCAGGCAGTACGGTAAGCCTGCTGACCAGCAGCTCGAAGAGTCTGCCTTGCAAGCCGAGATACGCCGCCTGAAAGCCGAACTGCGCCAGGTCACCGAGCAGGGCGGGAGCACACTTTGTTGATATTTTAACCAAAGAATAACTGAGCCCGATAGTCGTCATTCCAGCCGGCTCTTTTTAGCTTGTTTCTCTGACTTCGAGCACCACAATTGCTCTGTTTTACGATATTCAATACGAACCGCCGGAATAGCGCCATATTCTCGACCGCATCCTCCATCGCTATCCTGGAAGCATCCTCGTTGAACACCACATCAAGAATGTAATGCTGGCTGTTCTCTATCCGCCAGTGCTGCCGTATATAGTGCCCTAGCAGCTTGTGCTTGGGGGATAACGAGCTGACATAGTAAGAGGTATCTACCGTTCCTTTTCCGTTGGCGCTGCGGTGACGCTCAACGGCAATGATGCTGCGGATTGTCGGCCATTTCTCCGTCAACTCTGGCGGTAATTTGGCTTTTAATTGAAATACATAACGCTCTTCCTGGCGGCCATGTCCACTCTCTTTGTGCTCGACGACAATCTTCTCTTTCTGGGCGTCAAACAGTGACTGGAATTGCGATTGAACCGCTTGATACAGCTTCGGTTGATTATTCTTGACCTGTACCACTACATGAGCCTTCTTCTCGCTGATTTTCTCCAGTGTCTCACGCTGACAATGCAACGCATCGAGTGTGACAACGGCTCCTTTTAGCTCAAGAATGTCCAGCATATCTTTGACGGTTTCGATTTCCCCCTTCTTGTTAGGGGTTGCTTTCTGGCTTAACACCAGCCCATTTTCGGTATCGTAAGCCGTGACCAACTGAAGCGCATCCTTGGCATTTCCCCGAAAGGAGCCGCGTAACACCTTGCCATCAAAGGCAATGATGGGTTTGCCCTGATGAGTGCGCTGTTCATTGACCCAGCACAGCAACGCTTCAAGCAAGGTATCGATGACAATGCAGCGCAGAATGCGGGCAACCGTGTGACGCCGCGGGATGCCGTTGGCAAAGGGGCGATGCTGACGGAGCCAATCGAACTTTGAATCGCCATAGGTTTCGATGTCATTCCAGCCCTCGGCACCACTCATGATGGCACTGATGACAAGGAACATGACATCAACCAGGTTATGTTTACGATTGATCTCAGAGCGAGTTTCTTCGACAAGGGTAAGGTGTTCAATCAACGTCATAGCGCGTGCCTCCTGCATGGAGACGCGATTAGATCACAGACGATCTGCCTGTTCAAATTTCATTAACAAAGTGCGATCCCGCCCTGGGTCACCGAGGAGCGCAATATCCTAAAGGAGGCCGCCGCGTACTTTGCCAGCGAGTCAAGGAAAGGTACGCGTTCATAACCTCCCGACTCGACCGGTACAGTGTCGTTACCCTGTGCCAGACCTTGGGGGTTCACCGAAGTGGCTTCTACGCGTGGTTGAAACAGCCCGTATCGCCACGACAGCGGGAGGACGAACGACTGACCGGATTGGTCAAGCAATCCTGGCTGGAAAGTGGTGCTGTCTACGGTTATCGCAAGATCCATCGCGACCTTCGTGACGGGGGAGAAGCCTGCGGCAAGCACCGAGTGGCCAAATTAATGAAGCGGGAAGGGCTGCGTTCGCAAACGGGCTATCAACGCCGCAAGGGGCATTATGGAGGCAAGAGCCCACTGGTTGCTCCAAACACGCTGGCACGTCAGTTTAAGGTGCCAGCCCCCAACCTCTCCTGGGTGACTGACATTACCTACATCCGTACTCAAGAAGGGTGGCTGTACCTGGCGGTGGTGCTCGACCTGTTCTCTCGCCAGATCGTCGGCTGGGCGATGAAATCACGCATGACGGCAGACTTGGCGGTTGATGCGTTATTGATGGCCGTCTGGCGGCGCAAGCCCAAGCAGCCGGTACTGGTGCATTCGGATCAGGGCTGCCAGTTTACCGGTGGCGAATGGCAGGACTTTCTGAAGACCCACAACCTGAGTTGCAGCATGAGCCGACGTGGCAACTGTCACGACAATGCTGTCGCCGAGAGCTTCTTCCAGTGGCTCAAACGGGAGCGGATCAAGCGCAGGATTTACGCGACAAGAGACGAAGCCCGCAGCGATGTGTTTGATTATATCGAGATGTTTTACAACCCAATCAGGCGTCATGGTTCCAATGATGGGCTGTCGCCGGTAGAGTTTGAAAGGCAGTTTATTTTTCAGCAACAGAGTGTCTAGAAAACCAGGGGCGATTCACCGCTATTTTCTCTCCCCTCACACGCAACCGCTCCCCCGATAGGGGGATGCGGTTTGTTCACCAGGAGCCTATAACCAACACAGTCGTTAAAGCGGCCGATCAAGTATTACAAGGGGTCTGTCGATGTATCTGCCATGGATGACAGCAAGCAATATAAAAAGTCAGGGACTGGGGGACGTATGAAACTTTTTACTAAATCATGGCTGGCAGCAAGCATCATTACCGCACTTGCCGGTTGTGGTGGCGGAGACAGTAGTGGTGATAGTACAACGCCACCAGAGACTAAAACCACGCTTCAGATAAGAGCAATTGATGGTGTGTTACAGGGTGCTCTGGTGTGGGTCGATCTTAATGGAAATAGCCTGCGTGATGCAGCAGAGCCTTTTGCCAAGTCAGATAGCGAGGGGAGAGCACTGTTCACTCTTGAGCCAGGCCAATTGAGCGCCAATGTGTATGTGGAAACCATTCCCGGTGAAACAGTAGATCTGGAACGGGGACCGGTTGACACCGCTTTTACTATGGTTGCTCCTGCAGGCTCAGGCAGCAGTGGTACAGTAAGAATCGTATCGCCTCTGACCACGTTACTGCATCTCGAAACACTGAAATATAACGATCCGGTACAGGCCCGGGAGGTGCTGGCCCAGAGGCTTGGCATTTCCTCGGCCATGCTGGATGCAGACTTTGTCGCATTGGGAGATGGGCGGGCACTGTTTATTGCCAAAGTGATCGCCGATGCTCTGCCAGCCTCGTTGCCAGCAGAGGCAGACAAACAGGATGTCCTGCTTTTGGCGCTTAACAATAAAACCGGTGAAGCTACAGCTATTTACGACAAATTGACGGATGAACAAATCACTGTTCAGGGCAATCCCACCCTGAAGAGTGAAATCGACTACAACACTCATAAGGCAACATTCACCATCGAGTTTTCCACCCGTAAAACTGAGGGCGGTGTCGAGGTAAGCCAGGGGACCAAATATTACTGGGATAAAAATGCCAACGATTATGAGAGATACAATGGTACGCCACTGATCGCTACCACATGGAGCCTGGAGACCACACGTAAAGCTGACGGAACTATCGAGCGCTATGCCAAATGGGAACATGACTTTAACAAGGATGGCGAGCGAAACTTCAAGGGACAATCGCTGAGTGTAGGGAATGACACCAAGTGGGTGGAATATTTTGACGAGGACACCAACTGCAAAGAGCTGAATGAATATCAGTGCAATGATCCCACCCGGATAAATGAAGGGCGAGACCTGCGAGCTGAGTTCGCAGCACAGGATTACAGTACTATCGATTTTGTTCAGATGTGGACGAAAACGGGCAATGCCACAGGCCACGACATCGAGATGATTGAGTACAAAACCGATGCCCCGACTCGTAACTGGTTCAAGCTGGACAATCCGGGACAACCCGGTTTCCGCCGGTTGGAGCATTACGTTAAAGACTCTGATGGTGTACGTACCACATATGAGAATGATTGGAACGCTGATGGCACCATCAATCAGCGAGAGTCACTGCTCAGCCGCCAAAATGGCACGACACGTTATGAGTCTGGCAAAATTGTCTGGGCCAACCCTCTTGATGACTCGTTCGAAGAGTATGCTGATTACAACTTCCACACTGGCACTCGTTTACCTTACTGGTACGAAACTGTAGTCGAACATGTCCCCTTGGGAGATGGGCTGCAACAGTTAACCACCGAAGGGAAGCGCTATTTGCTGGATGAGGAGAAACAGCTGCGCAAGATCGATGATACGCACCCGGATGGCTACCTGTTTCACCAGTACAAAGCAAAACAAAAAGAAGTTTCTGCCGACGAGCATCAGATCCATGTTACCTGGCAGCACATTGCGCTGGATGGATATGACTTCAACCGTGACGATATTGGCCAAGAGTTCAAGGTCATGCGTCGTCACAAAGTTGATGGGGATGCAATGAAAGGGTGGTGGATAGGGCATAACTATGCCGAGTGGGGTAGCCAAGAGGTGCTCGATCTCCCAGGTAAAGTTCTCGCGCTGCTGGCACAAGGTAAGAGTTTTGCACAAATTACTGCTGCTGAGCTGCCCGGATTGGGGGTTTATGACCAAGTTGCGCTGTCTGGTCCTCTGTTTACCACCGCGTTCAAAGGCTACCTGGTGACAAACGACGGCTGGCTTGGTGCCTCTGGCAAACAAAAAATGACAGTGAATGGTCAGCGTGTCGGCACACAGGACCTGTTGTTACAACAGGCGGGGGGCATGACTTCTCTGGTACTCCTGAAAGGAATAGGTTCGGAACCCTGTGCCTGGTGGACCTGCTGGGAGCAACGTATTACTTCGCTTGACAGTGTTGACCCGGTGAAAGGGATCATGACATTTCGCCGCTGGAGTGACACGGATCCACTCACAACACTGTACCTGCGAGAAGTGGATGCTGATGTAGCCATGGCCCCTTGAATTGCCAAGGAGGCGATATAAACGATGTGGCAACGGGGCTCGCGAGGGCCCCGTTATGCATGTGTTACGGACTACATCTCTGGCGCTGTGGTTGCCACCCTCTGAGGCAGGTCACTGAATCGGGGGCACTGACGTGGTTAAATGGTCGGCTCACATCTTGCCGGATATTGCTGTGACCATGCCATCTGACCTTCAGCCGCTGCTCGCTTGGCCCGACTATTTGCAGGCATCCTGGCTGCGCTGCGCCCACCAGACCAGTGCCACCCTCTGGCATCCGCCCCACAGCGCCAAGGGGCAGACCTTGCAGAGCCTGCGCCAGCGCAAGCGGGACCTGCTCACCACCGGCGAGATGGCCCTCGAAGATCTCTACGAATTTATGGAGGGGCGCCCCTGCGCTCTGCTGCTCACCGACGAGAGCGGCTGTGTGCTGGCCCGCACCGGCCACCCCGACACCCTGCGTGAGCTGGCAGAGCTGGGGTTTGGCCCCGGCGCCTTTTTCAGTGAGGGGCGCATCGGCACCAATGCCATCAATCTGGCGGCGCTGGAGGGAGTACCGCTCTGCGTCAGCGGCCCCCAGCACTTCAACCAGACCCTCCACCCGTGGCACAGCTGCGCCAGCCCGGTTTACAACAGCAATGGCCGTCAGGTCGCCATCATCGCTTTGATCTGCAAGGTGGAGGAGGCGAGCGCCGGCGATCTGGCGCTCACCGTCAGCGCGGGGCGCGAGCTGGCCCATCTGCTGCAGATGGAAACCCTGATGCAGGAGTCCCAGCACCACCTGAGTGAGCTTTATGTCCTGCTCGATGGTATGGATGACGGCGTGCTGGCCTGGGATCCGCAGGGTCGGCTGCGCTACCTCAACGCGCTGGCGGCCCACCGGCTGCGGCTCGATCCGGCGCTCTGTCTCGGCCAGCAGCTGGAGCAGCATCTGCTGTTGCCCCAGCGGTTGCAGCTGGCCATCAGGGGGCAGACGCCACTGAGTCATGTGGAGGTGACGCTGGAGCGGCTCGGCGCGCAGGAGGGGGAGTTTATCAATGCGCTGGTGAGCCTCAAGCCGCTGCCGGGGCCGGAGGGGGTCAGCTTTATCGCCCTGCTGCACCCGGTCGATCGGCTGCGGGCCATTCACCAGCTGCGCCAGACGGTGCCCGAGCTGTCGGCGCTGGTGGGCGAATCGAGCGCCATGCGCAAGCTGCTGCGCTATGCCCGGCAGGCGGCCCAGAGTCAGGGGCCGATCCTGCTGCGCGGCGAGGAGGAGGTGGGCAAGGCCCAGCTGGCGGAGGCGATCCACTTTGGCAGCGAGCGGGCCGCCGGGCCGCTCATTACCCTCAACTGCAAGGCGCTGCCAAGCGAGCGGATGGCGCTGGAGCTGATGGGCTCCGACGAGGCGGGGCAGGAGCGGGCGGGCAAGTTCGAGCTGGCCCACGGTGGCACGCTAGTGCTGGAGCAGGTGGAGTGTCTCTCTGCCCCCATGCAGGCGGCGCTGCTGCAACTGCTCAAGACCGGTCGCATCCAGCGCTTCGATTCGGCCCGTATCCTGCCGCTCAAGGTGCGGATCATCGCCACCAGCAGCGCCCCGCTGGAGCAACTGGTGCAGGAGGGGCTGTTTGGCCGCCAGCTGCTCTATGCGCTGCAGGCGTGCGAGCTCTGGCTGCCGGGGCTGCGGGAGCGCGCAGCGGATCTGCCGGGCCTTATCAGCCAGCAGCTGGCGGCGCAGGGGCGCGAGCCGGTGCGCCAGTTCAGTCCGGCGGCCCTCGACTGTCTGCTCGCCTATCCCTGGCCCGGTAATCTGGGGGAGCTGCGCAGCGCCGTCGAGCATGCCCTGCTTCATGCCGGTCAGGGGCAGATCCCGCCTGAGGCGCTGCCTGCCGCCATTCGTCACGGCTATCAGCAGGTGGCGGACGAGGTGGTGGGGCAACCGCTGCTCACGCTTGCAGAGCTGGAGCGGCAGGCCATTTTGCGCTGCGCCCACGCCTGCAAGGGGCAGGTGAGCCAGATGGCCCAGCATCTTGGCATCAGTCGCACCACCCTCTGGCGGCGGCTCAAACTGCTCGAGATCGATCCCGCCGACTATCACGGCTGACGGTTATTGAGGCCGTCGCCAAGCAGCCCGTAGAAAATGAAACGTCCCCGCAGTTGCGGGGCCGTGTTATATGGCAAGGTCAGCGGTGGCGCGGTTACAGCCCCAGCTGGTGGGCGGTGACGATGGCCGCCAGCACATCCTCGGCGGTGACCTTGAACGGCATGTTGTGGATGGTCTCCCCTTCGGCGGTGGAGGCTTTGGCCACCTCCATCAGGCGCGCCATATCCAGCTCCTTGACCCCCATCATATGCAGGTTGGTCGGCAGACCGATCGAGCGGCAGAAACCCAGCACTGTCTCGATCTCCGCCATCGGCGCGTTCTCCAGCACCAGTTGCACCAGGGTACCGAACGCCACTTTCTCACCGTGGTAGAGGTGGTGACACTCGGCGAGCTGGGTCAGGCCGTTGTGGATGGCGTGGGCGGCGGCCAGTCCGCTGCTCTCGAAGCCGATACCGCTCAGATAAGTGTTGGCCTCGATGATGTTCTCCACTGCCTTGGTGCAGAGCCCCTGTTCCACCGCCAGCTTGGCCTTGTAGCCATCGGCCAGCAGGGTCTTGTAGCAGAGCTCGGCGATGGCCTGCGCCGCCAGCGTGGAAGCGCCACCGGCCATGGTCTGGCAACCGGAAACCTTGTTGGCCCGCGCCTCGAAGTAGGTGGAGAGTGCATCCCCCATGCCGGAGACCAGCAGCCGCACCGGAGCGCGGGAGATCACGCCGGTATCCATGATGACCATGTTGGGGTTGGTCGGGATCATCAGGTATTCGCTGAACTGCCCTTCCGGGGTGTAGATGACCGCCAGCGCGCTGGTCGGCGCATCGGTGGAGGCGATGGTGGGGACGATGACCACAGGCACCTTCTGGTAGAAGGCGACCGACTTGGCGGTATCCAGCGTCTTGCCGCCGCCGATGCCGATAATGACGTCAAACGGGGTCTGCTTGCAGTGCGCCAGCAGGCGGTCGATCTCGGGGCGGGAGCACTCGCCATTGAAGCAGTCGAACTCGGGTTTGATGCCCGCGCCGTGGAAGCTGGTGGCCACGGTATCGCCCACCAGCTTGGTGACGAAGGCGTCGGCCAGGATCAGTGGCTTGCTGCCGAGCGCCTTGACGTAGTTGCCGATATTGGCGAGGGCCCCGTTGCCTTGTACGTATTTGCTGGGGCTGATGATAATGCGGTCCATATTTTATCCCTCTCTTTATGAATTAAGACTTCTCTTAAAACTTACAGGGGCGAAGGGGCGGCTGTGCCGGGGACGCCTTCGTCTTCTTTTTACTTGCACGAAAGTGGTGCTGCACAGGCTCAGCGAGCGAGTGCAGCGCCTTGAAACAGTGGCGTGCGGCGTCAGTCGCCGAAACGCTCGGCGGCCAGCTGCTGGAAGCAGGTCAGTGCGGCGTTAGCGTCCTCTCCGCGCGCCAGCAGGGTGAGCATGTCGCCCTGACGCACGTTGAGCATGGCGAGCCGGGTCAGGCTGCGGGGGTTGGCCTCTTTGTCCCCCTTTTGCAGCTTGAGTTCAGCGGCAAAGGGTTTGAGGGCGGCCACCAGTCGGGCGGCGGGGCGCACATGCAGGCCGTGGGGGTTATCCACCACTACCTCGCAGCGCAGCCAGCCGTCGTCGGCAACGGGGGCTGTCTCCGTGGCGGCCTGCGCCGCACTTGCAGGCAGCATCGCCTGTTTCGGGCCAAGGGCGCCGAGCGCCTCGGCGGCCACCTCATCCAGCGTCAGGCCGGAACCGGCCGCCACCACGGCGGCCAGGGTGCCCTCGACCAAGGGGGCCGGGCAGAGCCGTACCCGGGCGCTTAACTCGGGGGGCAACAGTTCGAGGGCGGTTTCGGCGCTGAGCAGGGCGCTGCCCAAGTCCATCAGTACCAGCACGCCGCTGCCGTCATCCGCTTCTTCAATCGCACTCATCACGGCGATGGCATCGGTGCCGATGGGGTGGTCGGGGTCATCGACCCCAGCCGCCAGCAACAGTTTCGCCGGGCTGCCGAGCTGGTCGGCCAGCGCTTTCAATCCGGCCGCCAGCAT
>NZ_CAWMDN010000099.1:0-74229 GCF_963866575.1 Aeromonas sp. L_1B5_3 | reverse complement strand
ATTAGCAGCGACCATGCCATTTTTTTACATTTTAAAAATCAATACCTTAGACGTTTTCGCCAGAAACCACACTGCGTAACCATGCAATAAATTGCGCAGACAAACATTTTGACCGGCACAGTTCGCACAGGCAGCCATTTCATCTACCAGATGAGCAATTGATTGCCTAAAACAGAACTACTCACTGCTATCGAGCACATTCTCGACCTGCGCGGCATCAATATTGAGCTTGACCACCCCCTGCTTGAGGGCCCAGGAAATCGCCTGATTTTTGCTGCTTGCCCCCAGCTTCTCCGCAATTCTCTCCAGATGGAAGGTCACGGTTCTGGGTTTGATATCCAGGATCTGGGCAATATCGCTGACCTGTTTGCCCTCTGCAGCCCATTGGCACACCTCCAGTTCGCGAGTAGTCAACATCTCTCGAGGAGGCATGGCTGCAATGCAGACCCTGGCCACGGCTTCAAAGATATGGGTCGCCAGCCAGCTCAGAAACGGAATAGCAGTCAACCATTGATGTTCGGTACGGGGCGTGCAGGTAATCAATGAGAACAGTCCAATATGACCATTTGCACCGTGCCAGGGGATGGTGATGCCATCGCGCAAGCCGGCCTCCTGAGCCAGCAACATCACTTCCAGCCCTGCGCTGTCTTGCAAGTCACAACACTCAGTAATGAGGTTGGCCCAAAGTAACGGTGTACTCTGAGCCATACCTTTTTTGACAACCGGATCAACGGTATAAAGGGCTTGTTCGTTGTAGTACTGAACCCATTCTGCTGGACAACCATTGAAGATCCGCACATCCGGCCGCTGAATGGAGCTGGGCGAGATAAATCCCAAGCGAAAGTAGTCAAATCCCATCAGCTCGCAGAGCTGGCGCAGCAGAGCGAGTATTGTCTGTTCATTGGATGCGTCATTGAACCGGGTGATCAGCTCAAGTGCGTTGGTAGTCTCGAAAGTGTGGGGGGATGTAGAAGTCAAAAGCGCATGTTCCCCGTTGCCAAAATGTTCTAGATGTTATTAAGCATGGAACAAATAGCACAATATCTTGTTTACGCAAAGAAAATGCTGCTTTCATAGCCTCAATGACGGGTTAGCATCACAATATCTGGATGCCTCATAAAAAACCCCCGCCTGTCAGGGCGGGGATTCGGAGTGGACTCAAGTCCGGGTTCACTGCGTGTGTTGTCGTTTTTAGAATACGTACTTGACTCGGGCGCTGAGGTTACGGCCCGGCTCGGTCATCAGGCTGTTATCAGAACCCGCATCACGGCCGGCGATGCGCTCGTAACGGGTGTACTCCTTGTCAAACAGGTTGAAGAGACCGACGTTGAGCTGCAGATCCTGCATCGGGTTGAACTGGGCGTACATGTCCACCACGCCCCAACCGGCCGCCTTCGCATACTCGTTGCCTTTGGCATCCTTGCGCACCTTGTCCATGTCATCGGCAAAGCGCAGCGCCGTATTGAAGTTCCACTTCTCCTGCTCCAGACGCACGCCGACCGAACCGTTGAGCGGGCTCAGGCTGTTGATGTAGTTGCCATCGCCATCCTTGCCGTCGATGTAGGCGAGGTTGCCCCAGACGTTGACCAGATCCGTCAGCCAGTAATCCGCTTTCGCTTCAACCCCCTTGGTGGTCGCCTTGCTCAGGTTTTGGTACTGGTAGACGGCGGTGCGCCCCTCTTTGCCCACTTCCACCATCTCGATGAAATCATCGAACTTGTTGTAGAAGCTGGCCACCTCGTAGCTGAAGCCATTGTGGCTGCCACGCACACCGAGATCGATCCCGTCGCTGCTCTCCGGGTTGAGGTTCGGGTTCGGCTCGATGCGATAGCCGTATGCCTGATGGTTCAGGGTGGAGAAGGCGCTGTCATACATGGGGGCCTTGAAGCCGTGGCTGTACTGGGCAAACAGGTTGGCCGCCTCGTGCGCCTTGAACACCAGACCCAGCTTGGGCGAGATTTCCCCTTCGGAGAACTTGTGCAACTGATCCCCGGTGTAGGCGGGATCATTGTCCGGGGTCATCCGGTAATAGTCGTAGCGGGCGCCCGGCGTCAGCACCCAGCGCTCGCCAAACTTCATCTCGTCGAAGGCCCACAGGGCGCCACGCTCGCTGGTGGTGGCCGGGAAGCTCAGCTCGTTGTAGCCGACAAAATCATTCGGTTTGGTCGGCCCCTTGTAGCGGGAGCGTTCGTTGTCGGTGTGCTCATACTCGGCCCCCCAGGCCAGACGATGGTTGGCCACCGCCTTGTGGAACTGCAGCTGGGCGCCGAGGTTCTTCTGATCGAACACGTTGTGATCGAGAGAGTTCTTGAACACATAGGGGTTGCGCGGGTTAACCGGATATTTGGATGAGGCGTACTGATCCAGCGTCTGCTTGGTCCGTCCAAAGTAGACCTTGGTATCCATCCGGTCGGCCCAATTCTGATTCAGCGCGATGCCGTGATCCAGCACCAGCGACAGGTTGTCGGTCTGCTTGTCGGTGATGGGCTGCTCGAACACGCGGGCAGTGCCGGTACCGACCTTGTTGAGCTTGACCGCGTCAGGCTCCTCGCCATCGGTCAGATAATCGACGGTCAGCTTGAGGAACTGCTCATCAGAGAGATTCCACTTGCTCTTGAGCAGCAGGGCGTGAGTGCCGATATCGAAATCAGTCTTGGTTGAATCGTAGTTCTGGGTGACACCACCATCGCGCCAGGTGTAACGCAGCAGGTTCTCCACTTCACCGGTACGCAGGGCGCCGGTAAAACCAGCCATCTTCTGGTGACTGCTGGAGGCGTAACCGCTGGTCACATCCAGATAGCTATCCTTGCCCTTGAGGAAATCGCTGGCATCCTTGGTGGTGATGGCAATAACGCCACCCAATGCATCGGAGCCATAAGCCGCAGATGCAGGCCCCTTGGCCACTTCCACCTGCTTGATCATGTCGGTATCGAAGTAGCTCTGACCCACTCCGCCCTTGCTGTAGGCATCGTTCTGGCGCACCCCGTCACGCACCACCTTGACCCGATTCTCCCCCATGCCGCGGATGATGAAGGTCTGGGCATCTCCCTGCCCGCCCAGCACGGCGACACCGGGTTCATAGCGGAACAGGTCAGCGGCATCAGTCACCACCTGCTCTTCGATCTGTTTGGCGGTAATCACCGAAATGGGGCCGGAGACATCTTCCAGCTTCTGCTCCATCCGTGAGCCGCTGACGACCACGACTTCATCCGCCTTTTGAGTGGCAGCAAAGACCTGGGAGGAGAGACCGGCCGCTACGGCGAGCGCGACCAGAGAGAGTGCGTTTTGATGGGTCACAGCAAATCCTTATTGAGAACTATTATCAAACAGGCCGCATCTTACCCACCCCGACTCAAAGATCAATAAAAAAGAATCATTATCATTTAAAAAGAGAATTGTTAGTTTTACACTGCCAGCCATTTCCTGTTTTATGCCTGTAACACAACCCCTGTTCGGGCCTCTCTATGCCGCGAGATTGCTGATGAAACGACTCCCACTGCTTGCTCTGCCCCTGCTGCTGGCTGCCTGCGCCACCAGCCACCCACCAGTATCCCCCCCACTGGCGACCCTCTATGACTATCAGTTGGGTAATTCGCAGCAGGAAGCCCTGACTCTTGATCAGGCCACTGCCCGTCTCACGGAGGCCGACATCATTCTGGTGGGCGAACTGCACACCCACCCAGCCATTCACCTGTTGCAGTCACGACTGCTGAGCGCCCTGTATCAGCAAGCAGAGCAACACGGACGGGGGCTGACCCTCTCCATGGAGCAGTTCAGCCGGGCCGATCAAGCAACCCTTGATGCCTATCTGGCAGGCAAGATTGGTGAAGCTGCGCTGATCCGCGAAGGGCATGCCTGGCCCAACTACCCGAGCGACTATCGCCCGCTGGTGGAGTTCGCCAAGGCGCACCGCATGCCGGTGATCGCCGCCAACGCCCCCAAGCCGCTGGTGAGCTGTGTCGGTCAGGAAGGAGTCGCCTGGTTAGACAAGTTGCCCACCTCACGTCGCAGCCAGCTGGCCCGCCAACTGACACTGGGTGATGACCCCTATCGCCAGAAGTTCATGGCCTCCATGCACCACGGCGATGCCGACAGCAACGCCCGCCGTTTCGCCGCCCAGACCAGCTGGGACGACACCATGGCCGAGAGCATGGTGGATTATCTCGCCAAGCACCCGGGCCAGCAGATCATGCATATCGCCGGCAATTTCCATGTAGAGGGGGGGCTCGGGATTGCCAGTCGCATCGCCAGCCGCAACCCGGCGCTCAAGGTGGCACTGGTAGTCCCGCAAACCGGGGAAGAGACAGCCCCGGGGCGAGCCGCCGATGTAACCGTAAAAATGATGCCGCTCCCCGAACGCTGGCAAAACAGTGCCGAGATGAAGCAAGATATGGGCGCGCTGCATCAATCCCGCAGCCGTGACTGCAGCCAGTGGCTGCAACCCTAATCATCAAGGAAACGGCGGGTACAATATGGATGTGTTACTGATCATCGATGTGCAGCAAGGGGTCATGAAAGAGACCCACCATCAGCAACAGCAAGTGCTGGCCAATATCAATCGGGCTGCGGCCCATGTCAGGCAACAACAGGGGCGAGTCATCTATATCCAGCATGATGATCTGCCGAGTGGCGAACTGGAACCCGGCACCCCGGGCTGGCAACTGCACAGTGCGCTGCAGCCAGCCAAGAGCGATAGCCGGGTACGCAAGAGCGCATGTGACAGCTTCCTCGACACCGAGCTCGCGTTTCTGCTGGCAGAACAGCCGGTCGACAGGCTTATCCTCTGCGGCAGCAACACCGATTTCTGCGTCGATACCACGGTGCGCAGCGCAGCCTCTCATGGCTTCGAGGTGTTCGTATTGAGCGATGCTCACTCCACCGCCAATCGCCCTCACCTTGGCGCCCCCCAGATCATCGAGCATCACAACTGGATATGGCGCAATCTCGACCTGCCGAATGGGCGCAGTGTGACCCTGCTCACCACCGACGAGCTGCTGGCAGTAACACCCGTTGGGCAGCCATGTTAATCTGGCGCCCTCGCTTTGTTTCTCACCGGAGTCTTGCCGTGCGCCTGTTGCCCGCCACCCTGTTGCTGCTCTTTCCCCTGCTGTCGGCCTGCTCCAACTTGCCTGGCCAGAAGTATGACGGGCCCGAGCCCCTCTTCCTGACCCACATCAACGAGGAGGGGAGCAAGCGCTTCACCTTTGAAGCCGCGCCCAACGATACCCTGCCGCGCGGCCTCTCTGCCGCCCAGAGCCAGCGCCTGCTGGAGCAGCGGGAAGCATTGCAGGAAAACCTGCTGACCCAGACCCTCGCCAGCAAAAAGTACTGCCGGGAAGGGTACATAGTGCTGAGCCAGACCTCCTGGAAGGTGCGGGGTGAGTGCAACGAGACGGCAACCGCTGCCGATCGCAACGCCTTCCCCAACAAGGCCTCCTGGCAGGATTAAGCAATCCGGACGAGATAGCGCAATAAAAAACGGGCAGCCAATTGGCTGCCCGTTTTGTTGTAACTGATGTCGTGTCGTCAGACCGGCGCATCGGCCGGGCTAGTGAGCTCGGCACCGTTGTCGATGCGCTTGTGCCCTTCCACCAGATGGACGAAGTCCACCAACTCGTCACCGGAGACCGCAAACGCCTGACCGAAGCCCTTGACGAACAGCCCCTGCTCCGGCTTGAGGCGGAACAGTTTGAAGTCCTTGAGGTTGGAGAGACCCTTGATGATCTCGCCAAAACGGCCTTCCAGCGCCGCCACGGCCTTGCTCCAGCGAGCGTCGTCACGGGCAACCACTTCGGCCACCGCATCAAAGGTCAGACGCTTGCGGGCAAACAGCTCGCGGGCACCACTCTCATCCTCGATCAGCATCAGGGATACCCGGGGCACCTGTTGCAGATTACGGGCGTGGCGGGCGATCTCGGAGATCAGCACATAGTAGCCATCTTCCTGCAGCACGAACGGCGCATAGCTGGCGTTGGGATTGCCTTCGCTGTCGACGGTGGCGAGCTGCAGGGTACGGCAGCTGTCGCGAAACTCGCGGATCTCCGGTTGCAGACGGTTCTGCAGACGCTCCTGACGTTCACTCATGCTTTTACTTCCTCTTGAGACGGGTGGCGCAGGGCCATAAAACGGGTGACCTGATCGACAAGCAGTTGACGCTTCTCGTCGCGGCCGAGATAAACCTTGAAGATGCAGCGACCGGAGTGGCCGAAGAACTGGAAGGAGTGTCCCTCCTTGCCCATGAACAACTTGCTGACCAGCGCAATCCCCGCCACGTTGTCGAGCTTGAGGTGGCCGTGCAGCTCACCATCGCGCCCCATCAGGTTGTAGTAGCCACGCGCATCTTTACCCTTCGGGAACGGCGCCTTCACTTCAAAGATGGAACCTTCAGACTCGACGATGGTGGTTACCGGGCCCCAGTCGGCCAGATCGTCCAGCAGAGCTTGTGCGCGATCGGCGGGCAACAGGGTCACCAGCTCCGCGGGCAGCTGGCGAACCACCTCCCACTCACTGACGGCCAGCTGGGTCGCAATGGTTGAAGGGTGAGCGCTGGGATCCTGCTCCAGCATCTCCTGAATGCGTTGTGCAATGCTCATCGTTTCTCCCTCGGCGAGGCACCCGCCTCGCTGTTTATCATGGCGGCTACTCTAATAAAGCACCAGAATCAATGCAATTGATAATTGCTATCATTCTCAGTGCATTTTATTCAAACCCTTGATATTCTCGGCGGCACATCCGTTTCACCCTATTGTCGGAGGTTAGCATGGGCCGTCCTCTTGCCCTCGCACTCACCCTGCTGAGCAGCTCTTTGCTCCCCCTGTTCACCCATGCTGCCGAAGCGCCCAATACCCGCATCGTCAGTATTGGCCCGGCCACCACTGAACTTATTCTGGCGCTCGGTGGCGACGATCGACTCGTCGCGACCGATGTCAGCAGTCCCTTGCCAAAAGGGTTGCCCAAGGTGGGCTATCAGCGCGCACTGGCTGCCGAAGGGATCCTCAGTCTGGCACCGACTCTGGTGGTCGGCAGCGACGAGATGGGGCCAGCGCCAACCCTCGATCAGCTGCGCCGTGCCGGGGTCAAGGTAGAAGTGCTGGAAACAGCACCGACTCTGGCCAACCTCAATAAGCGTATCGATACCCTGGCCAGCCTGCTGGATGACCAGGCCGCGGGCGAGCAGCTCAAACAGCAGATCCAGAGCCAAACTGAGCTGCTGGCGGCACAAGCCAAACAGAACAAACCGCTCAAGGTTGCCTTTTTGCTGTTGCACAAGGGGCAACCGGTGAGCATTGCCGGGGGCGACACCACCGCCGGCGCCCTGCTTACGCTGGCTGGCGGCGCCAATACCGCAGCCACGCTGCGCAACTACAAACCCGTCTCCGCAGAATCCCTTATCGAGATGCAGCCCGATCTGGTGCTGGTCAGCGGCCGCGACTGGCAGCGCTACGCCGACCCGGCCAAGGTACTGGCCGAAGTACCCGCACTGGCCGCCACTCCGGCCGGCAAGCGCAACGCCATTCACGCCATCGACGGTCACGCCCTGCAAGGGGGCCTGAGCCTCAACTCCCTGCAGCAGGCGAACCAGATCGCCCAGTGGCTCAAACAGGGGTCATGATGCGCTTGCCCCTCCCCTGGCTGTTGGCCCTCACCACGGCAGCGCTCGCCCTGCTGCTGCTCGGTTCACTGGCAACCGGGCCGATGGCACTCACCCTGAGCGAGAGCCTGCGCGCGCTCTATGCCGGACAGGGGAGCGGAATTGCGGCTCACAAGCTTTTGATCGTGCAGGAGATTAGACTCCCTCGCACCCTGCTATGCATCGCGGTCGGCGGGATCCTCGGGCTCTGTGGCGCCGTGATGCAGGGGCTGTTTCGCAACCCCCTTGCTGACCCTGGCATCATAGGGGTCTCCGGCGGCGCGGCGCTCGGAGCGGCCTTGGCCATCGTGCTGCTGGCTCCCCTCGGTCAATCACTGCAACAGCAGCTCGGCGTCGGGCTATTGCCGCTGCTCGCCTTTCTCGGCGGTGCGCTGACCACCACTCTGGTCTATCTGCTCGGCACCCGGGAGGGCGGCACCTCGGTGACCGTCATGCTGCTGGCCGGGGTCGCCATCACGGCGCTCTCGGGCGCGGTGATCGGCCTGCTCAGCTATCTCGCCGACGATCAGATGCTGCGAGATCTCAGCCTCTGGCAGATGGGTACCCTGGCCGCCGGCAAACCTGCCGACATGGTACTGGCGCTGTTTACGCTGGCGGCCCTGCTGTGGCTCTTTATGCGCGATGCCAATCCCCTCAACGCCCTGCTGCTCGGCGAAGGGGAAGCCCGCCATCTGGGGATCGATGTGCAGGCGCTCAAGCGCCGCCTGATTCTGCTCACCGCCGCCGGTGTCGGCGTGGCGGTGGCCGTCGCCGGCATGATTGGGTTTGTCGGGCTGGTAGTGCCCCATCTGGTACGACTGCTGGCCGGCCCCAACCATGTCAGACTGCTTCCCCTCTCCGCCCTGATGGGAGCAGCCCTGCTGCTGGGGGCCGACATGCTGGCGCGCACCCTGCTGGCCCCGGCCGAACTGCCGGTCGGCATCATTACTGCCCTGCTCGGTGCCCCCTTTTTCATCTGGCTGCTAATCAAGAGCCGCCGCGCGCTCTAACACGGATTGCTATGGAACGATTTGCCTCCCCCCTGCTGACCTGCTCCCGGCTGAGCCTGCGCCGTGGCCAGCGCCAGATCCTGGATGGGCTCGATCTCGCTCTGCACAGCGGCACCCTGACCGCCCTGCTCGGCCCCAACGGGGCGGGCAAGAGCACCCTGCTCAAATGCCTGACCGGTGAGCTGCCCCATGAAGGCACCATCACCCTGTTTGGCCGGGAACGTCAGCTGTGGGATAGCAGCCAGCTGGCCCACCGGCTCGGGGTGCTGCCACAGAGCTCGTCGCTCAACTTCCCCTTTCTCTGTGAAGAGGTGGTGGCCATGGGACGCCTGCCCCACAGCGAACCCGCTCGCCGCAAGGAGGAGATAGTGGCGGCCGCCATGGCCCATGCGGGGGTCGAACATCTGGCCAAACGGCTCTATCCCGGGCTCTCCGGCGGCGAGCGGCAGCGGGTGCAGTTTGCCCGAGTACTGGCCCAGATCTGGCAAGCCCCTGATTCACCCGAGCAATCGGAACAACCACGGCTGCTGCTGCTCGACGAGCCTACCTCGGCCCTCGATCTGAAATATCAGCACCAGCTGCTGGCTATGGCCCGGGCGCTGGCCAGTCGCAACACCGCCGTACTGGTGGTGCTGCACGATCTCAATCTGGCGGCGCGCTATGCCGACCGGCTGGTGATGCTGGAGCGGGGTAAACTGATGGCCGATGGTACGCCGGGCGAAGTGCTCACCCCCGAGCTTATCTCCCGCCTCTACGGCTATCCGGCTCAGGTGCTCCACCATCCAGAAAGCGGCCTGCCGATGGTGGTGTAGGGGATTGGAAAACTGTCTCGTCTTCCCGCAAAACGGCTCGGGCAACCCGGTTTCGCCCGTGCCATGCCCACCAGCTAAAATTCATCATCGACCCAAACGGGCTGTGAATAGCCTCACACTTTGACCAGACAAACATCCCGTAGCTTTGAGCGATCTCTATAATGGCGCAGCCTCACAGAAGGCATAACTCATTGATGCTACGGAATAATTACAATGAAAAATATCAACAAGACCCTACTGGCCGCCGCCATTTCCCTCGGGATGCTGGCAGGCTGCAACAGCGATACCGACAACAACGAAGCAAAGGCTCCCAACTCCATGGTCCGTTTTGCCACCTTCAACCTCTCCTTTGACCGCACTGCCGCCGGCATGCTCTCTGGTGAGCTGGCACTGACTCGCTCCGCGCAGGATGAGTTGCTGGCCCGCCTCGCAGGCGGCAATCTTAGCGGAGCAGAGAAGACCAAGGCCCTGAACGTGCAGCAGATCCGCAACGTGGCGGAGATCATCCAGCGCACCCGCCCGGATGTGTTCCTGCTCAACGAGTTCGACAACGATGGCAAAGGCGAGAACACCGCCGACCTGAAAGCCTTCAACAACAACTATCTGGCCCACGCCCAGCACAGCGAAGTGACGGCCATCAGCTATCCGGTTCTGCAAAACTTCGCCACCAATACCGGTCTGATGAGTGGCTACGACCTCAACCTGGACGGCAAGGTCAACAACGGCCCCGATGATGCCTGGGGCTTTGGCAACTACCACGGCCAGTACGCCTTTGCGGTGATGTCCAAATATCCCATCGACACCAAGCAGATCCGCACCTTCCAGAACTTCAAGTGGAAGGATATGCCGGGCGAGAAGAACCCCGTCATCGATGACTGCAACAACCCCAATGCCAAGATCCCGGCCAGCCGCCAGTGCGGCGATGCCTGGTATGCCAATGAGGTGTGGCAGAAGTACCCGCTCTCTTCCAAGAACCACGCTGACGTGCCGGTGCGGATCAAGACCGACAAGGGAGAAGAGGTCATTCACTTCCTGATCTCCCACCCGACCCCGCCCATCTTTGCCAATGCGGCGCGTCACACCGTCAAGCACAACCGCGCCGAGATCGCCTTCTGGAACGACTACGTCAAGGGGCTCAACTACATGGCCGATGACAAGGGCACCAAGGGTGGGCTGGCCAAAAATGCCAAGTTCGTCATCGCCGGCGATCTCAACGCCGATCCGCAAACCGGTGACGGTGACCTGAGCGCCATTCAGGATCTGCTGAACAATCCGCTGATGAATCAGGCCATCACCAATGGCACCCTGATCCCGGTCAGCGAAGGGGGCCCGGAGTGTGTCAGCAAGGGGACCGACTGCAAACGCAACCTCAATCGCCCCAACCCGGAGCGGATCACCAACACCAGCGTGCTGCAGCTGGATCACGTCATCCCCTCAGCGAATCTCAACGCGGTGAAGAGTGGTGTCTACTGGCCGGCCAGCTTCGAGGCGGGTTACCACCTGGTCTATGATGCGAAACTCGGCATTGCCAAGGGAGTCAGTTCGGATCACCGTATGGTCTGGGTCGATCTGAAACTCGATTGAGCTACCCACTGACCGTCAATTCGGGGGCCTTCTGGCCCCCTTTTTGTGCCCGCCATATCACCTCGTCTGCCGCCAGCTCAGACTCCATGCTGAGTAACCTGACAGTTACCGCCCGCCACTACGACAGACGATTCGGCAAATCGTGCGCTACGCCACCATTCCGATACCCCTGCCTTGCAAGGGGGTATGGGGTTTGCTAATACTCCGCGTCCATTAAATGACCAACCATTACCGGGGCAATGAGCCGTGGCGTTTGAACAATTCACTCTGGTGATCTCGCTGTTCCAGCAGCTCTGCGTCTATCTGGTGATCGCCTGGCTGCTCTCCAAGACGCCGCTGTTCATGCCGCTCACTCAGGTGACCCTGAGCTGGCCCCACAAGATCCTCTGCTACCTCATCTTCTCCGGCTTCTGCGTCATGGGTACCTACTTTGGCCTCAGGGTCGAGGACTCCATCGCCAATACCCGCGCCATCGGCGCCGTGCTGGGGGGCATAGTCGGCGGCCCGGTGGTGGGGCTGCTGGTAGGGCTCACCGGCGGCATTCATCGCTACTCGCTGGGGGGCTTCACCGCGCTGGCCTGCACCTTCTCCACCATCGCCGAGGGGCTGCTCGGCGGGCTGGTGCATCGCCACTTCGTCGCCCGCCACCGGCTCGACCTGCTGTTCAGCCCCTGGGTAGTGGGATCTGTGGCCCTCGTCGCCGAGCTGATGCAGATGGGGATCATTCTGTTGGTGGCCCGCCCTCTCGATGATGCCATCCACCTTATCGAGAACATCATCGCCCCCATGCTGGTGGCCAATACCCTGGGGGCCGCCATGTTCATGCGGATGATCCTCGATCACCGCGCCATGCTGGAGAAGTACTCGGTTGCCTTCTCTGCCCGCGCCCTCAAGATCGCCGAGCGGGCGATGCGGGTGCTGGACAAGGGGTTTACCCAAGAGGCGTGTCAGCAGATGGCGCGCATCCTCTACGAGGAGACCGGAGTGGGCGCCGTAGCCATCACCGATCGGGAGAAGCTGCTCGCCTTTATCGGCATCGGCGAGGATCACCATCTGCCGGGCACCGCCATCAACTCAGCCCACACCTTCAAGGCGATCCAGCACAACGAGGTGGTCTATGCCGACGGCAACCTCATCCCCTACAGCTGCAACCTACATCCCCAGTGCCGGCTCGGCTCCTCACTGGTCATTCCGCTGCGGGGGGAAGAGGGCTCGGTGGTGGGCACCATCAAGCTCTACGAGCCCAAACGCAAGTTCTTCTCCTCCATCAACCGCACCCTAGGGGAAGGGATCGCCCGGTTGCTCTCCGGCCAGATCCTGGCCGGCAAATACAACGAGCAGAAGCGGCTGCTGGCCCAGTCGGAGATCAAGCTGTTGCAGGCGCAGATCAATCCGCACTTTCTGTTCAACGCCCTCAACACCCTGTCGGCGGTGATCCGGCGCGATCCCGAAAGCGCCCGCACCCTGGTGCACAACCTCTCCACCTTCTTTCGCAAGAACCTCAAACGCCAAGGGGACGAGGTGACCCTGGCCGACGAGCTGGAGCATGTGAACGCCTATCTGCACATCGAGCAGGCCCGCTTCGCCGAGCATCTGAGCGTGCAGATCCATATTCCCGAGCAGCTGCTGGAGTACCGGCTGCCCACCTTTTCCCTGCAACCCATCGTCGAGAACGCGGTCAAGCACGGCATCTCCCAGATGTTCGAACCCGGCCTGCTGACCCTGACCGCCCGGATTGAGGCGCAACGGGTGGTGCTGGAGGTGTGCGACAACGCCGGGCTCTACCAGACGAAACAGGAGGGGAGCGGCCTTGGCATGAACATAGTGGA
The DNA here is from genome assembly GCF_963866575.1 of Aeromonas sp. L_1B5_3. Taxonomy (NCBI): domain Bacteria; kingdom Pseudomonadati; phylum Pseudomonadota; class Gammaproteobacteria; order Aeromonadales; family Aeromonadaceae; genus Aeromonas; species Aeromonas sp. L_1B5_3. Next base: position 61,364 of record NZ_CAWMDN010000099.1, on the reverse strand, counting down.
TCGGCGCATCAAGGCCCGTTACGGCGCCGAGTACGGGGTCGCCATCGACTGCGTCCCCCATCAATCAACCCGGGTGAGGATCACCCTTCCCCTGCAGGAGAGCCCATGCTGACCGCCCTGATCGTTGACGATGAACCCCTCGCCCGCGAGGAGCTGCGCCTGCTGCTGGAGCAGGCGGGCAACATCCGCCTGCTGGGAGAGTGCGCCCACGCCATGGAGGCGCTGCCCGCCATCCATCGCCTCAAACCCGACCTGCTGTTTCTCGACATCCAGATGCCGCGCATCAACGGGCTGGAGCTGGTGAGCATGCTGGACCCGGACTTGCGCCCCCACATCGTCTTCATCACCGCCTACGACGAGTTTGCCCTGCGCGCGTTTGAGGAGAACGCCCTCGACTACCTGCTCAAACCGGTCACGGCAGAGCGGATGAACAAGGCGCTGGAGCGCATCCAGCGGTTGCTTTCGCCCAAAGGTGAATTAGCTGGCCAACCGCTGCCGGATCCGACCCGCATCGCCCAGCCCCTGCGCAGCATCCCCTGTAGCGGCCACAACCGGATTCTGCTGCTGCCTCTTGGCGAGGTGGAGTTCATCCACAGCGATCTCACCGGCAACCGGGTGATCAGCGGCCAGCAGCAGGGCACCACCGAGCTGACCCTGCGCACCCTGGAGGAGAAGACCGGCTTCGTGCGCTGTCACCGCCAGTACCTGCTCAACCCGGGCCAGATCCGTGAAATCCTGCTGCTCGACGGCGGGCTGGCGGAGGTAGTGACTCAGGGTGGCCACAAGGTGCCGGTGAGCCGCCGCTACCTCAAGCCCCTCAAGGAGCTGTTGGAGATCCCCTGAGGGGGCGGGCCACTCACCCCGCCCCCCTGCCCGTTACCACTCACCCGCTTGCCACGCCCGCCGGTTCATCCCTCAAACCGCTCGGGGCCGCTTTTCTGCCACTCGCAGGCGGCCCTCTGCCACTGACCTTTTCTGCGCTCCCCTTTCCCTGTCGCCTGAGTAAAGTGCAGCCTGAGCCCGGCCAGATTGGCCACAGGAAAAGGAAACTCCCCCATGCAACACGCAATCACTTTTGTCATTGCGGCCCTCTGCATCCTCGCCATTGCATATCGCCTCTACGGCGTGTTCTTTGTGCGCAAGGTGCTGCAGGCTGACGACAAGCTAGTCACCCCCTCCCACCAGCTGGAAGATGGCAAGAACTATGTGCCGACCAACAAGTGGGTCAACTTCGGTCAGCACTTCGCGGCCATCGCCGCCGCCGGCCCGTTGGTCGGCCCGGTACTGGCCGCCCAGTACGGCTACCTGCCGAGCTTTCTCTGGCTGCTGATCGGCTGCGTCATCGGCGGCGCGGTGCATGACACAGTCGTGCTGTTCGCCTCCATGAAGCATCAGGGCAAGTCTCTCTCCGAGGTGGCCAAGGCCGAACTTGGCCCCATCGCCGGCTGGTGTACCGGCCTTGCGATGCTCTTCATCATCACCATCACCATGGCGGGTCTCTCCATGGTGGTAGTGCACGCGCTGGAGCGTAACGCCTGGGGCGTGTTCGCGGTGTTCATGACCATCCCCATCTCCATGGTGGTGGGGATCTGGCACAAGCTGACCGGCAACCTGCAAGCCGCCTCCTGGGTGGGCTTCATTGCCGTGCTGGCCTGTGTCTTCTTCGGCCCCTACGTGCAGGAGAGCGCCTTCGGTGCCTGGCTGACTCTGCGTGCCGAGACCATCAGTCTGGCGCTGCCCATCTACGCCTTCTTCGCCACCGCGTTGCCGGTCTGGCTGCTGCTCACCCCGCGCGGCTACATCTCCAGCTTTATGAAGATCGGCGTGTTCGGCGCGCTGGTGATCGGCGTTATCTGCATCAACCCGGAGATCCAGTTCCCCGCCATGACCCAGTTTGTCCACGGCGGTGGCCCGGTACTGGGCGGCCCGGTCTGGCCCTTTATCTCCATCACCATCGCCTGTGGCGCCATCTCCGGCTTCCACGCCTTCATCGGCTCCGGCACCACCCCGAAACTGGTGGACAAGTGGAACGACATCCTGCCGGTCGCCTTTGGTGCCATGCTGGCCGAGTGCGTGGTGGGCGTGATGGCGCTGATCGCCGCCACTGCCCTGCATCCAGCTGACTACTTCGCCATCAACGCCACCCCGGAAGCCTTCGCCAAACTGGGGATGCAGGTGGTGGATCTGCCGTTCCTCTCCCAGGAGATCGGCATGGATCTGAACGGTCGCACCGGCGGCGCCGTCACCCTGGCGGTAGGCATGTCCTACATCTTCACCAAAGTTCCCTGGTTCAGTAACCTCGCATCCTACTTCTTCCAGTTCGTGGTGATGTTCGAAGCGGTGTTCATCCTGACTGCCGTTGACTCCGGCACCCGGGTCTCTCGCTACCTCATTCAGGACTTCTTCGGCGAGTTCTACCCACCCCTCAAGCGCATCGACTGGATGCCGGGTGCCATCGGCGCCAGCGTGCTCGCCTGTGTGATGTGGGGGTATCTGCTGATGTCCGGCGATATCGGATCTGTGTGGGCGCTGTTCGGGGTATCGAACCAGCTGATGGCCTCGGTGGGCCTCATCATCGGTGCCACCATCATCTTGCGACTGGCCAGCAAGCGCCGCTACATGCTGACCTGCCTCATTCCGCTGGCCTACCTGTTCGTCACCGTCAACTACGCCGCCTACTGGATGATGAGCAACGTCTACTTCAACTCGGCCGCCAAGGGCTACAACCCGATGAACGGCATCATCTCCCTCATCATGCTGGTGCTGGGGATGCTGATCCTGCTCTCTGCTCTGCGCAAGTGGAGCGAGTTGTGGAAGCTGCGCCAGCAGCCCTCCTACAAGGTGGTCGAGGCAACCGCCTCCTGATCATCCCGACCATGACCAAGGCCCCGCACAAGCGGGGCCTCTCTTTATGTGGTGATTTTCATGCGGACTCATTGAGGGACAACTCATTAATGAGCCCCTCGATCACAGAACCATCTATCCGAAAGTGGTAGTATGCCTGCTCCTGTCACCCTGCTGTCCGACGGCAAACCGGGGTGGCCTCTCCTCCGCTTTCACTTTTTGAGGAACGATTTGATGGAACTGCTTCTGCTTAGCAACGGTAAAGCCAACGAATTTCCGGGTCTGCTCGGCTGGGCCCGGGATCGGGTTCAAAGCCTGCTCGCGCGCAAACAGGTCAAGCGCATCCTGCTCATCCCCTACGCGGTGATCCGCAGCGACTGGGATGCCCGCGCCAACGAGCTGCAGGAGAGTCTGGGAGTCGATGCCATCAGCATCCACCACTTCGATGACCCAGTTGATGCCATCAATCAGGCGGACGCCATCTTTATCAGCGGCGGCAATACCTGGCGCCTCAACCAGATGCTGCATGAAAACGGCCTGATCGTGCCGATCCAGCGTGCCGTGCGCGAGCGGGGCGTCCCCTATGTGGGCTGGAGCGCCGGTTGCAACGTGGCGACCCCGAGCATCCGTACCACCAACGACATGCCGGTTTGCAGCGCCGCCGTACTGCCGGCACTGGGCCTGTTCCCGCTGCAGATCAACCCGCACTATCTGGACGCCAGCATCAGCGGCCACATGGGCGAGACCCGCGACGAGCGTCTGGCCGAGTTCTGCGCCATCAACCCGAGCGAGCACGTGGTGGCCCTGCGCGAAGCGAGTCTGCTGCAAATCACCGGAGAAAACGGCAGCGAGCGTCTGGAGTACTGGAGCGCCCGCGAGCAGGACTTCAAGATCTTCAAACACGGTCAGGAGCCGCAAGCCTTTATGGACGCCGCCCCGCTGGCCGAGCTGACCCCCTTCAAGGTCTGCTGAGCCACGAAGATCGCTTCACCACTGGCAGGCGGATAGCTCGCGAAACAGTAAAACAAAAGAGGGATGGCTCAATGCCATCCCTCTTTTTTATCGTCATCTTTCAGCTGGTTGCAGCCTGATTACTCACCCTGCAGGGTCACCAGCACCTTGCGGGCACCGCCATCGACGCGATGTTCGCCAAGCCAGATCCCCTGCCAGGTGCCGAGCGCCAGCTGACCATCGCGAACTGGCAGTTGCAGGCTCACCCCGAGCAGGGAGGATTTGATGTGGGCGGGCATGTCATCCGCCCCCTCACAGGTGTGACGATAGTAGGGGGCATCTTCCGGCGCCAACCGGTGCAGATGGGCCTCCATATCGCGGCGCACGCTGGGGTCGCAATTCTCGTTGAGGGTGAGCGAGGCGGAGGTGTGTTGCAGCAGCAGGTGCGCCATGCCGACCCGGTAATCCGCCAGCATCGGCAGCTTGGCCACCAGCTCGTCGGTCACCAGATGAAAGCCCCGCGAACGGGGCTTCAACGTCAGCAGGCACTGCTGCCACATCAGACGTACTCCATAAAGACGCGGGAGGTGAGCTTGGTGATGAGCTCGTAGGGAATGGTGCCAATCTCGTCGGCCACCCGCTCCACCGGTAGCCCCTCGCCCCACAGTACCGCCTCGTCGCCGGGTTTGTCGGTCGCACCCGGGCCCAGATCGACGGTGCTCATATCCATGGAGACACGCCCCACCAGCGGCACGATGCGGCCGTTGACCAGCACGGATGTGCCGTTGGGCGCCATGCGCGGATAGCCGTCACCATAGCCGATGGCGATCACGCCGAGGCGAGTATCGCGATCCGCCACCCAGTTGGCGCCGTAGCCCACCGGCTCGCCCGCCTTGTGATCCCGCACCGCAATCAGCTGGGTCTTCAAGGTCATCACCGGTTGCAAATCGTAATCGGCCGCCACCGTGTTGGGGAACGGCGACACGCCATAGAGGATGACACCGGGGCGCACCCAGTCGCAGTGGGAGTCCGGCCAGGCCAGAATGCCCGCCGAGTTGGCCATGGCCCGCTCGCCCAGGAGCGGCGCGGTCAACTTGCTGAACAAGTCGATCTGCTCGCGGGTGGTGGGCTGCTCCAGCTCATCGGAGCGGCTGAAGTGGGTCATGATGTTGAACGGCTGCACCACGTTCTTGCACTTAGCAAGGCGCTCGATAAAGGCGGGCATCTCGTCGGCCCGTACCCCGAGCCGATGCATACCGGTGTCGAGCTTGAGCCAGGCCACCACGGGGGCTGGCAGCTCGGCCTGCTCCAGCGCTTCGAGCTGCTCCCAGGTGTGAACCGCCGTCTGCAGATTGTTGGCCGCCAGCACCGGCAGATCGTCGGCGGAGAAGAAGCCCTCCAGCAGCACAATGGGTTTGACCACGGCGCAGGAGCGCAGCATCAGCGCCTCTTCGATACGGGCCACCGCATAGGCATCCGCATCCACCAGGGTGCGGGCGACCGGCAGCAGTCCGTGGCCATAGGCGTTGGCCTTGACCACAGCGATGATCTTGCAAGCGGGAGCGTGGCGCTTGACCACGGCGAGGTTGTGGCGCAAGGCCGCAGTGTTGATTTGGGCAGTAGCCGCTTTCATGGTTTTCCCTTACGAGGGCACAAATGGTCTCCCCCTCATCGGGCAGAAGACCGCCACTCACTTATCGTCGTCGAAGGCCGGACCGGCATAATTGTCGAACCGGGAAAACATGCTCTGACGGGCTGCCTCTCAATAAATGGCAAACGGGTCAGAGCGGTAGTGGCAATCCTGACCACAGGATTGCCCTGATTGTTACTTATCAATAATCGTCATCAAACGCAGGGCCGGCATAGTTGTCGAACCGGGAGAACTGACCCTGGAAAGTGAGACGCACCCGGCCGATGGGGCCGTTACGCTGCTTGCCGATAATGATCTCGGCAATCCCCTTGTCAGGGCTGTCATCGTGATAAACCTCATCACGATAGATAAACATGATCAAGTCCGCATCCTGCTCGATAGAGCCCGATTCACGAAGATCCGAGTTGACCGGACGCTTGTCGGCCCGCTGTTCCAGACTTCGGTTGAGCTGGGAGAGCGCCACCACCGGGCACTGCAGCTCTTTGGCCAGCGCCTTGAGGGAGCGGGAGATTTCACCGATCTCCAGAGTCCGGTTGTCGGAGAGGCTGGGAACCCGCATCAGCTGCAGGTAGTCCACCATGATCATGCTGATGCCGCCGTTGTCCCGCGCCACCCGCCGAGCGCGGGAGCGCACTTCGGTCGGGGTCAGGCCGGAGGAGTCATCGATATACATCTTGCCCTTCTCGAGCAGCAATCCCATGGTGGAGGAGAGACGGGCCCAATCCTCGTCGTCGAGCTGACCGGTACGCACCTTGGTCTGGTCGATACGCCCCACCGAGGCGAGCATACGCATGATGATCTGCTCGGATGGCATCTCCAGCGAGAAGATAAGCACCGGCTTGTCGGCGGTGAGGGCCGCATGCTCGCACAGGTTCATGGCAAAGGTGGTCTTGCCCATGGAGGGACGGGCGGCGACGATGACCAGATCCGAGCGCTGCAGGCCGGCGGTCATCTTGTCGAGATCGTTGTAGCCCGAGGATACACCAGTCACCCCGTTGTGCGGGGTCTTGAACAGCTCTTCAATCTTGTCGACGGTCTGCTCGAGGATCAGCTTGAGAGGCTGGGGGCCTTCGTTGGCGCTGGTGCGCTGCTCGGCGATCTGGAATACCTTGCTCTCGGCCAGATCGAGCAGATCGTTGGAGGTACGGCCCTGCGGCTCGTAGCCCGCTTCGACGATCTCGTTGGCGACCGAGATCATCTCCCGCACTACCGCCCGCTCGCGCACGATTTCGGCGTAGGCGTTGATGTTGGCGGCACTCGGGGTGTTCTTGGCGATCTCCACCAGATAGGCGAAGCCACCTGCCTCCTCCAGCTGTTCGGAGCGCTCCAGCTCCTCCTGCAAGGTGATGAGGTCGATGGGGTTGCCCGCGTTGGAGAGGCGGGTCATGGCCTGGAAGATCAACCGGTGCGGACGGCTGTAGAAATCCTTGTCGATCACCCGCTCGGCGACCCGATCCCAGGCGTCGTTATCCAGCATCAGGCCGCCCAGTACGGACTGTTCGGCCTCAAAAGAGTGGGGGGGAACTTTCAGCTGTTGTGTCTTGGCGTCTTTTTTCGCCGTCACTTGCTCTGCCATACACATAAAAACCGCAGCGGGAAGGGGACGGGAATTTTACAAAAGAAAGCCAACTACGGCGAGCCCTATCTGGCGGCTCATACCATCATAAAGGGCCAGACCAGGGTCTGTTCGCTCTTGCTGCTTCTGGTTTTGCTGCGCATTTTGCGCTCTTTGCGGCTCAATCGTCTGCTTTTCATGCTGCACACTCCTGACATCGAGACCCACCCGAGGTGGTAATTCGTTCATGAATAATTCATGCCTGTCATGGTACTTATCGGCACAAGCTGCGACACATTTAGGGACAGGCAGCCTGCCATGCGCCTTGCTGAGCTTGCCTAAGCAGAGCATGCCCCAACTACAGACGAGAGTGAAAGAGTCAAAATGAAAAAGATGCTGACCCTGTTTGCCATGATCCTGGCCATCGGCCTGGGGGCACCGCACGCCGAGGCCAAGAAGTTTGGTGGCGGCAAATCCTTTGGCAAAAGTTACAAGACAGCGCCGGCACAGCCTGCGGCCAAACCGGTCGACAACAAGAACCCGACCCTGGGTGCCCAGACCCCGCCGAAAAAGAGCGGCATGATGGGTGGTCTGCTGGGCGGTCTGCTGGCCGGTGGCCTGTTTGCCTACCTGCTGGGCAGCGGCGCCTTTGAAGGTCTGCAAGGGATGGACTTCCTGCTGATCGCCCTGCTGGCACTGGGTGCCGTGTTCCTGTTCCGCGCCATGCGCCGGGGCAAGATGGGAGCGCCACAACCGCAACAGACGGCCTATGCCGGCTATCAGCCGCCCCAGAGCGCAGCCCCGCAGCAGTTCGAGCAGAGCCACAGCGCCCCGCAAGCGACCGGCTTTGCCGACAGCGATGTGCCGTTCCGCCTGCCGCCGGGCTTTGACATGAACGGCTTCCTGGCCGGTGCCCGCGACCACTACCGCACCCTGCAAGAGGCGTGGAACAAGAACGATCTGGAAAAAGTGCGCGAGTACGTCAGCCCCGAGCTTTTCGAGCAGCTCAAAGCCGAGCGCGCCGAACTGACTGGCGACCAGCATACCGAAGTGATGTATGTCGACACCCAGCTGGTGCGCGCCGACTACGGCAGCGACTGGGCCCAGGTGAGCGTGCGCTTCAGCGGCCGCTACATGGACCGTCAGGAGCAGGTCGAGGAAGAGATCAAAGAGGTGTGGCACCTCGAACGCGATCTGGCCAAGAACAATGCCCCCTGGCATATCGTTGGTATCGAGCAGCTGTAAAGCGACGCTCATCCGGGACAAAAGAGGCAGCCATCCAGCTGCCTCTTTTTTTGCCTCACGGTCTGGCCCCACAAATCGGCGGAGGGTTTGTCAGGGCCAATAAACGGATCTGGCAGAGCCTCTCTTCTGCCACCGGTTTGGTATAAGTCAAAACGATGCCATTTCAGGAAAATCTATAAATTAAATTTATAGTGGCAGGATGCGCATCTCCTTGTGCCTTTAGCGCTGCCAGTGCGCCATCAAAGGGATATGGCCGATCCAGCCAAGAGGTCGCAGAGCGGTAAACGTCGAGTATGGACGGCAGAACGGCTTGTAGCAGGGAGGTAAAGAGCCAAGCAGCAACAGCACAAGCGGATCAGGTCATCGCCACAAGATAAAAAAATCCCCGGGCAAGGCACGGGGATCTGTTTGAATGGAGCCGCCAAGTACGGCTCCTGTGATGGCTATGCAAGGTTGCTTAGTTGCACCCTTCCGCAGAAGTAGAGTTCAGATAGCTCACCTCGTTGGCCGGCTGATAGTCGGCAACGTTGATGGTCTTCTTGACCTCGATGTACTCCTTCAGCACGGCTGCATCGACCAGGCCGGCGTTGATGGTATCGATCTTCGGATAACCATCGCCACCGGAGGCACTGAAGCTCGGGATAGCGAAGCTGTAAGTGGCTGCCGGGTCAAACGCCTTGCCACCGATGCTGGTGATATTCACGCTCTTGGCCTGGCAATCCACCGCCATATTGATGCCGCCAAACTGGGCGTAACCACCGGTGTTGCGGGTTTTGGTGGCAACCTGACCCAGATAGGTCGCCAGCTCGCTTCCCTTCATCACCGCCTTGTTGACCGTGTTGCCAAAGGGGTGTACCAGCAGCACGCTGCGATAGGTAATGTCGCCAGCCGGGATGCTGTCACGCACACCGCCCGAGTTGACGATACCGAAGTCAACGCCCAGCTTGCCGGTGGTGGCCGTCGTGATCAGGCGACCAAGGTTGGTCTGCTTTTTGCGCACCGAGTTGCGATCGCCGACCAGCAGCCCATCGGTGGAACCGATCACCACGCTGAGCTCCTGCTGACCCTTCTCCTGATAGGCGAGCAGAGTACTGTAGAGCTCGGGATCCTTAACGATCTCGTCCTGCACGAACTGCATCTTGCTGGTGTCTTTGGTCACAGCACCGTTGGCATCGATCGCCTCGCCCTTGGCATTGCGCTTGATGAGGTTGACCGGGATCAGCTCATAGCTGGTCAGGGTCAGCTTGCCATTCTGGTAGTCAAACTGGGCACGACCCACATATTTGCCCCACTCATGAGCCTGCATGATCCAGGTGCCATTCTGCTGATCCGGCAGGCAGGTATCACCCGGCTTGAAGTTAGCGTACTTGTTGGCGGTACCCGGTTCCATACAGACCGGATTCTGGGAGTGGCCGCCAATAATGGCATCCAGGGTGCCAACCGGCAGCTTGCGAGCCATCTCCACATCGCCCGGCGCGTTGCTGCCGTGCTGGCCATCGGCATAGTGGCCCATGTGGGTGATGGCGAAGACCAGATTGGCCTCCTTCTTGTCACGGATCTGCTTACCCAGTGCGGCAGCTTCCGTGGTCGGATCGCGAAACTCCAGGGTTTTCACGTTGTTGGGGTCCACCAGCTGGGCGGTATCCTCGGTGGTCAGGCCCAGTACGGCAACCTTGAGACCGCTCTCCAACTTGAACACCTTGTAGGGGTCGAAGTAGTGCTTGCCGCTCGCCTTGTCATAGATGTTGGCAGAGAGCATGGGGAACTTGGCCCACTGACGCTGCTTCTCGATCACGCTGAGGGGGTTGTCGAATTCGTGGTTGCCCACCGCCATGGCGTCGTAACGGATGCTGTTCATCGCCATGAAATCGGGTTCGGCATCCTGCAGATCCGACTCGGGCACCCCGGTATTCACGTCACCGCCGGAGAGCACCAGCACATCGCTGCCAGCCGCCTTGGCCTCGCTACGCAGCCGCTCGACCAGCGTCTTCTGGGCCGCCATGCCATATTCGTTTTCCGCGTTGTTCCAGAAACGGCCGTGGGTATCGTTGGTGTGCAGAATGGTCAGTTTGCAGACATTTTCGGTGCAGGGTGCCACGCTGTCGTTTTTTGAGGTATTACAGCCAGTCAGTGCAGCAAACACGGCCAGGGCCACGCCGCCTTTGATAAAGTTATTATTCATTTCCATATCACCTTGATTGTTTTGTTATTTAGCGACCCTATCCAGCAGGTCGGGCGCAAATATAACAAACAACCAGTGGCCATTTTTCATCGATGACTCACAAATTCTGTTAATTGTGATCACTGGCCCAACATCCGCTTCTCGACTGATTTTTAAATGTTTTTATTGAGACGTTACTCATTTGCGGCCATGCCGTGCCAAGCGCCACGAAACGCGGTTTTATGGCATACTCCCTCCCCCATGCCCGAGGAGTGTGTTGATGGCCAAGTACGACAAGATTTCCCCCGAGACCCAGCAGGAGGCGATGAAAATTGCCCGTGCCAACCAGAAGCCGGGGCAGACCAAAGAGCAGACCCAGCTTATCGCTCAGGGGATCCAGAAAGGGATCGACGAGTATAAAAAGCAGATGAAGGCGCGGGCTCGTGAAGCCAGTCGCCAGAAGAAGCTGCAGACCAAAGCGAAACAGAGCCAGCACGCGCAGCAAGACGACGAACAGGATGAAGCCCTTGAGGTCATCGAGGTCACTCGCCACCATCCGCTGCCATGGGCACTGCTGGCCGCCAGCTGGCTCGGCTTTGTCGCCGTCTGGTTGTGGTTGCGCTAAGAGGCCGCAAACCTTTGTCCGGGATCCGCTTCACAGAGCAGGGCCATCAGGCTGGTCAGGCTAATTGAAGGCTGATTAAATCCCGCCTCTGTTTGCCCCAGCCCAAGCTGTCGCCAACCCAGACTGTCTGGTCATCTGTTTTCAGGAAATTCGTTATGAACCCCGCTCCGCTCTACCTGCTGGCCCCCTTTGTCCTCTTTCTGGTGACCATGCTGCTCTATCGCATCTCACCGCTGCGGGCCGTTGCCGCCGGCACAGTGCGCTGGTTTATTCTGCCCGCCTTTACCCTCTTTATTCTGTTGATCATCATCAATGGCGCCGCCGATCCCGCCCTGCGCAATCCCGCCTTCCACTGGCTGATGCCGGGCCTTGGCTTTGCCCTGAGCCTGTTTCCGGGCCTGCCCAAGGCACTGGTGCCACGTCTGGCCATCAAGGAGGGAGCCTTTGCCGCCCTCGGTCTGATGCTGATGAGCCTGGCCATGGTCTACTGACCAGCTGGCCGCTGACGCTGACATGACTCAAGGGGCGCTCTGTGACGAGCGCCCCTTGTGCAATCAATAACCTGCAGGCATCTTGGTGCAAGGATCGCCAGCCAGGAGGCCAGATGGAGAATCCGCCCGATTTCATGGCGCTATGGGACTATCAGGATCCCGTCGCCACTGCCCAGCGCTTCGATGCCCTGTTGCCCGCAGCGCGCGCCGATCAGGATTTGCAACTGGAGCTGGAGCTGCTGACCCAGATTGCCCGCACCCTCGCTCTGCAACACCAGCCAGAGCAAGCCAGACAGACCCTTGATGACGTAGAGAAGCGCCTCACCGGGGCTACCCCCAGAGCCCGGGTCAGATTGCATATCGAGCGGGGCCGCCTGTTCCAGGCCACTGGCGATCAGAGTCAGGCCAAAGCGCAGTTTGAGCAGGCCTGGCAGCAAGGGCTCAAGAGCAAGGAGCTCTATCTCGCCATCGATGCCGCCCAGATGGTGGCCATGACGGTGCCGCCGCCACAGCAGAGCCGCTGGCATCAGTTGGGGATGGAGCTGGCCGAGCGCAGCCCGGATGAGCGGGTGCGCAGCTGGCTACCCGCCATTTACCATAATCTGGGCTGGACCCTGTTCGAGCTGGGGCGATTTGAGGAGGCAAAAGCGCTGCAGCAGAAGTGTCTGAGCTGGCATGAAGCACATCAGGAGCAGGGCAAGGCTTTTATCGCCCGCTGGAGTCTGGCCCGCCTGAGCCGGGCCATGGGTCTGCATCAACAAGCGATGGCAGAACTGACCCAGCTTAAAGCCGATATGAGCGACGCCGGCGCTGCGGAAGATGGAGATCTGTTCGAGGAGCTGGGGGAGAATGCGCTGGCGCTGGATGATCCGGCGGCGGCCGAATACTTTGCCCGCGCCTGGTTTCTGCTCTCGCGCGATAGCTGGAGCAAGAGCCATGAGGCTGAGCGGCTGGCCCGGCTCAAACGCCTCGCCAAACTCTGAACGACTCAAAAGAGAAGGGCGGCTCTCTGGCCGCCCTTCTCTTTTGGCAAGCTGGTTCAGGCCAGGTTGGCCTCTTCCCACCCCTGCTTCTTGCGATAGATGGTGGAGGGGCTGATCTCCAGCAGCGCCGCCGCCTTGGGAATATTGCCGTCACAGCTGGCGATGGCCTGCTCTATCACCTCTTTCTCCACCAGCCAGAGCGGCCGGATCGGCCCGCCAACTGCGGGAGTGGCGGATGTTGCAGCGGGTTGCTGGGTTGCTGCCGCGGTAACAGAAAGAGTCCGCACACCGTTGAGGGGCGGCGGCAGGATATCCGGGCTGACCAGCTCCTTGTCATTGAGCACGACGATATTGCGCACCACGTTCTGCAGCTCGCGCACGTTGCCGGGCCAGGGGTAGTCGAGCAGCACCCGCGCCGCGGCGGCATCGAAGTCGCGAAAGCGCTTGTTCTCCTCCTTCGCATAGTTCTGCAGCAGGCTGCGGGCCAGCAGCAGAATATCTTCGCCCCGCTCCCTGAGCGGCGGCAGATAGAGAGGGATAACGTGGAGCCGGTAGTAGAGATCCTCGCGAAAACGGCCCGCTTTCACTTCCAGCAGCGGGTCCCGGTTGGTGGCGCAGATAAAGCGCACATCCACGGTTTCCAGTTTGCCGCTGCCGACCCGCTGCAGGGTGCCGGTCTGGATAAAGCGCAGCAGCTTGCTCTGCAGGTCGAGATCCATCTCGCAGATCTCGTCGAGAAACAGGGTGCCACCATCCGCCAGACTGGCAGCCCCTTTGCGATCGCCCTGAGCACCGGTGAAGGAGCCCTTCACATGGCCGAAGATCTCGCTCTCCATCAGATCGTGGGGAATAGCGGCGCAGTTGAGGGCGATAAAGGGCTGCTCGCGGCGCGGGCTGCACTGGTGGATCGCCTCGGCGCACACCTCCTTGCCGGTACCGCTCTCGCCGGTGATAAAGACGGTCGCCTTGCTCGGCGCCGCGCTCTCGATGATGCGATAAACCGCCTGCATCGCCATGGAGGCACCGATAAAACCGAAAAAGGATTGCCGCTCGAAGTTCTCGCGATAGTGGGCAACCAGCGAGCTCAACTGCTGGTGTTTCAAGGCATTGCGGGCTGTGGCGCAGAGCCGCTTGCTGTCAAACGGCTTGGTCAGAAAGTCGAAGGCACCGAGACGCATCGCCTCCACCGCCACATCCACCGAGCCGTGGGCGGTGATCACCACCACGGCGCAGGGAAGCTGCTGTTCGGTGATCTGTTGCAGGATCTCCATGCCCGACATGTCGGGCAACTCAAGGTCGAGCAGCACCACCGGAGGGGGGGTCGTCAGCAACACCTCCAGCGCCTGCTGTCCGCAATCGGCCAGCACCACCTCATAGCCATCCTGGCGCAGGTACTGCTCATAAACTACAGCCAGACTCCGGGTATCTTCCACCAACAGGACACGGGGTGCGTTCTCAGCCACAGGATTGATCCTTGTTAATTGATTTTGTTCTTTATTTTTAGCGCTACCGCTGATATCCCATGCGCAATGCTCTCAGTTTATCCCGCGAAACGAGAGGATGCACAAGTAAAAACGGCTCCTTAAGGAGCCGTTTTCATCGATACACAGGAATTACTTCTTGGCGTCTTCTGCAGCCGGCTTCTCGATAGCCAGCAGTTCGACGTCAAACACCAGCACGGCGTTAGCCGGGATGGAGCCAGCACCGTGCTCGCCGTAGGCCAGCTTGGATGGCAGGAAGAACTTGAACTTGGAGCCAACCGGCATCAGCTGTACGCCCTCGGTCCAGCCCGGGATAACCTGGTTGAGCGGGAAGGTTGCCGGCTCGCCACGATCAACGGAGCTGTCGAACTTGGTGCCATCGGTCAGAGTACCGGTGTAGTGAACCTTGACGATGTCGGTCGCTTTCGGCTTGGCGCCAGTGCCCATCTTCTCGACCTGATACTGCAGGCCGGATTCGGTGCTCTTCACACCCTCTTTCTTGGCGTTGGCGGCCAGGAACTCTTCACCTTTCTTCAGATTATCAACGGCATCTTTCTCGGCTTTGGCCTTGGTCAGCTCGTTGATCTTGGCGTCGTACTGCTGCAGTACTTTCTGGATCTCTTCGTCGGTCATCTTGGCTTCTTTGCCCAGACCATCGGTGACCCCTTTCAGGATGACGGCGTTGTCCAGCTTGATACCCAGCTCCTGCTGGCGCTCCAGGGTGTTGGCAATGTAGCGACCCATGGAGAGGCCGATGGCGTAACCGGATTGCTCTTCAAAGCTCTGCGCCTTGGTAGACGCTGCCGGTTTGCTGGCCTCTGCCTTCACCTCGGCGCTATTGGCAGCCGGCTTCTCGTCTTTTTGGCAAGCAGTCAGACCTACGGCAACCGCCGCAGCCAACAGGGACACCTTCAGAAATTTGTTCATCAGTTTCTCCAAACTCCAAATACCGCTCTCGGTTCCATCGTGAAATGAGAGGTTTATCGTGATAAGCGCCTTATACTAACGCCGTGATTGCAGGTAACAAAAGCGTGAGACATCAAAAATGATAAAAAGTGCCATTTATCTGCTAGGCCTCTGCCTCATGCTCACCGGCTGCGAGCAGAGTGCCCGACCAGACCGGCAACTTTCCCTCGCCAGCTCGGGTCTGCTGGCCGCCGATCTGGCCAGTGACGGCAAGCAGGCCATCGTCTCCAGCCTCGGCCAGGGGGTCGTGGTCTGGGATCTGGAGCGGAACCGCCAGCGCTGGCGCTGGAAACAATCCGACTCCCCCGATGATCTGGTCTCCATCGTCCGTTTTGCGCAAGGGGATAGTCACGCCGTGACCGCCACAGCCACCACCTTTGCCATCTGGCAGCTCCAGAACGGCCAATCGCAAGGCTACTACTCGCTTCCTGAATCCAGGCTGAGGGACATTGCCCTCTCGGCAGATGGACGCAATGTGCTGATCGGACGTGAAGATGGCAAAGCGGAGTGGGTCGACACCCAAACCGGACGGCGCCTGCAGTTTCTCGGTCACACCGAGCAGATCAATACGGTGGATCTCTCCGCCAACGGCCGCTACGCCCTGACCGGTGGCAATGACTACAGCGCCTATCTGTGGGATACCCGCAGCGGTCAGGTGGTCTGGCGCTTCAACCATGGTGGCCGGGTGGTAATGGCACGGCTGGAGCCGAGCGGTCGCTACGCCTTCACCGCCGACAGCAGCCGGGGCAGCATCTGGGATCTGAAAACCGGCAAAGAGGTGAGCCAACTGCAATTCGGGCACAGGTTCGAGGTCTACACCAGCGCCCGCTTCGCCAATGACGGCAAATGGCTCATCACCGGCGCCCCCTCCCGTCAGCTCTCGCTATGGCAGGTGAGCGATGGCGCCCTGTTGCAGAGCTGGCTGGTTTCGCCCCATCCCAAGGTAAAACCGCCCAGTGCAGTGGTCTACGGCGTGGCTTTGCGCGACAATAGCCACCTTGTCAGCGCCAGCTCCAGTGGCCTGGCCGAAATCTGGACCATCAAGTAAGGACCCGCAGGCCCATGAGTCAGCATTTAAACGAACGCATCGAAACCCTGGAAACCCGTCTCGCCTATGCGGAGTACACCATAGAGCTGCTCAACGACGAGGTCACCACCCAGGGGCGCGAGCTCGACCGGCTCAAGCACCAGATCCAGCTGCTGATCGACAAGCTCAAGAGCGTGCAACCGAGCCAGATCGCCAGCATGGCCGAAGAGACCCCGCCCCCTCACTACTGATGAGTGCTCTCTGTCCGGCAAATGTTGCCCAATAAAAAACCCGCGATAAATCGCGGGTTTTTTTATCATCAGCGTGGCCGTGATCAGTGGTGATGGCCCTTGCCACCACAACCGCCACCACCGCAGCAGCCGCCATGACCATGGTCGTCGCCGTGGTCATGCTCGTGGCTGTGACCGGCACCGCCACAGCAACCGCCGTGAGCGTGCTCTTCGTCGCGGTCGTGACCGTGACCACCGCAGCAACCGCCATGGCCGTGATCGTGGTCATGACCATGGTCGTGACCGCAACCGCCGGCACCGTGAACGTGGCCGTGAGCCAGCTCTTCGGCAGTGGCAGCACGCACGTCCTTGATCTCGACCTTGAAGCCCAGAGTCACGCCAGCCAGCGGATGGTTGCCATCTACCTTGACGAACTCTTCGGACACTTCAACTACAGTCACCGGACGATGACCGTCATCGGTTTCAGCCACGAAAGTATCCCCTTCGGAGACTTCCATGCCGTCGAACAGCTCGCCCGGCACTTCCTGCACCAGAGACTCGTCGTATTCGCCGTAGGCCTGGCTCGGGGTCAGGGTCACTTCGAAGGCTTCACCTACCGCACGACCTTCCAGCTCGGCTTCGAGGCCGGAAACCAGATAACGGGTGCCGTGCAGATAGACCAGCGGCTCTTTGCCGACAGTGCTGTCGATGACTTCACCGTGCTCGTCGGTGACTGTGTATTCCAGCGTAACCACGCTCAGAGGAGCTACTTTCATGTCAGGATCCTGCGGATAGAAAAAAACGGGCCCAGAATAACCTAAAAAGCGGGCCGCGCATATGCCATGCCCCGTCAGCGGGCGATGAAAAAATCGGCGATGCCACCAGTTTGGGCAACAACGCCCTGCACTCTTCAGGGCTATCAGGGACGAAATACGCCGATCACCTCTTCGGCTTCACGGGTTACCCGCTCCACCTCTTCCGGCGTCTGCACCTGGGTATCACCGCACGCGACGCAGGTCACCTTCTCGACTCCATGCTCCATATACAGCATCATGTTGTCCAACTTGCCGCACGCCGGGCAAACCGCACCGGCAATGAAGCGTTTTTTACGTCTGGTTTCCATATTTGTTACCTCCAGGCAGCATCATATCAGGGTTTTTACATGCATCACGCCATCGAGTATCACCATTTTTCCTGTCACGGCCTGCAGGCTGGCAACCGCAAACGCACGCCGGTCGGACAACTGCTGCGGATCACCCGGGGCGCGGCACTGCTGAGACTTGGTCAGCATGAACTCCTGCTGCCGGCTGGCAGTTGCTTCTGGCTCTGTGCCGATGCACTGGCCGCCTTCAGCCCGCTCAGCGGTTGTGATTACGATCAGCTGAACGTCTCTTTGCGCGTAACCCAGCCGCAGCAGGCAGGCTGGCTGCAAGCCACGCCCCTGCTCAATGCCCTGCTCGACTCCCTTGCCCTGTGGCAACGGCCGCAAGAGTGGCAAGGGGCCTATGGCCACCGCCTGCAGGTGATCCTCGATGAGTTGCTGCAGTGCACCATCCAGCCACAGGATAATGAAGCGCTGCAGCAATGCTGGCAGGCTTTGGCCCGCGGCGAAGCTCGAGCCCTGGCAGAGTGGCAGCAACGTGGCGATGCACCGCTGGCAGGGGAAGAGCTGCAACAACAGTGGCAACTACTGCAGGCACTCAGACTGCTCAAAGGGGGCAGCAAAGCCGCTCAGGTCGCCAACAAACTGGGTTATGGCGATGAGGCCACTCTGCAAGCTGCCTGCCAGCGCTGGGGAGTAGTACAAGATTAGGGGGAATAGGGCCGTCCAAAGCCAATGAGCTAAAATCTTGGCTGATTGAGTCCAGCTTTTTGCCAGATGGCCGTTAACAAAGGGGCCATCACCCCCGCAATCCTTTATGCTAGAGGCCAGAAATGACAGCCACAGTTTCGACCAACAGGACACCTGCCATGACGAGCAAAGCCAACCAATCACAGGGCATGTTGCTGTTTCATCTCTCTGCCAAGCAATCTTTTGCCATCGGCACTCTCAAGGTGAAGGAGATAGTGCCCTATACCCAGCTGACGGCCATGCCCCACTCTCACCCCACCGTGTTGGGGGCGGCCAACATGCGTGGTTCCACCATTCCGGTGATCGACATGGCGATGGCGGTGGGCTATCGCCCCATCAGCAAGGAGGAGATGCCGCACTGCTTTATCATCATCACCGATTGCCGCCGCACTCTGGTCGGTTTTCTGGTGCGCGGTATCGACAAGATCACCGAGTGCAACTGGCGCGATATCGAGCCGCCTCCCGCGTCGCTGGGTCACAACGTCTTTGTGACCGGGGTAACCCGGGTCAACGATCAGCTGATCCAACTGCTGGACGTCGAACTCATCCTGTCGCGGGTCTACCCCGATGACCCGAGCCACCTCTATCCGGTGCTGACCGATGTGCAGCGCGAACGGATCAAGCCGATGCGGATCCTGCTGGTGGATGACTCCTCCGTCGCCCGTCGTCAGCTGATGGCGGCACTCGACTACATCAATATCCCCTATGAGGTGAGCACCAACGGCAAGGACGCGCTGGCCCTGATGCAGGAGCGAGCCAGCCAGAAAACACCGATCGACATTCTGGTGAGCGATATCGAGATGCCGGGGCTCGATGGCTACGAGCTCGCCTTCGAGGTGCAAAGCGACAGCAAGCTGGCTGGCGCCTACATCATTTTGCACACCTCCCTCTCGAGCGAAATCAGTGTCGAACGTGCCCATCAGGTGGGCGCCCACGAGGCGCTGACCAAGTTTGAGGCCAACGAGCTGATCCAGGCAATGCTGCGCGGTGCCGAGCACCACGACAAACTGCTGGTCTAATCCCCATCCGGCGGGCAGCCCTGCTCGCCGGTTTGTCATCTCATTATCGCCGTAGCGGATCATCGCCATGCTCACAGAAAGCCACTTCCACGCCCCCTGGTGGGCTCGCAATCCCCATCTGCAAACCATTCTGCCCAAATGGCTGCGCCGGACTCCGGCACGATTTGTGGCCGAGCGCTTCGAACTGACTGACGGGGATTTTGTCGATCTCGCATGGAGCGGAGAAATCACGGCTGATACGCAGCCGCTGGTGGTGGTATTTCATGGCCTGGAGGGAAGCATCCACTCCCACTACGCCAAGGGGTTGTTTGGCCATCTGCAACAACAGGGAATGGCGGCGGTACTGATGCACTTTCGTGGCTGCAGTGGCGAACCAAACCGCCATCTGCAGGCTTATCACTCCGGCGCCATCGACGATGCCCAGGAGGTCATTGCCGAGCTGAGCCGGCGTTTTCCGGACAAGCCATTGATCGCCATCGGTTTCTCACTGGGGGGCAATATGCTGGTCAATCTGCTGGCGCGCGCCTGCCCTACGGCGGTGAAGGCGGCGGTGGTGGTCTCGGCCCCGCTGCAACTGGCCAGCTGTGCCGAGCGGGTCAATCAGGGATTTTCCAAGGTCTACCAGAACTACCTGCTGCGCACCATGCGCCGCAATCTGTTGAACAAGATCAGCCAGCAGCAAAAAGCGGGCGAGCGCTGGCAACCGAAACAAGTGCAAGAAATAGCCACTCTGCGTGACTTTGACGAGCTGGTAACCGCGCCGCTGCACGGTTTTCACAGCGCCAGCCACTACTACCAGAGCTGCTCGGGGTTGCCGCTGCTGGACCAGATCCCCATCCCCACCCTGATCCTGCACGCCGCCGACGATCCATTTATGTCCGATGCCGTCATCCCGCGCCCCGAGCAGCTCTCGCCCCATGTGCGCTATGAATTGAGCCGCCGTGGCGGTCATGTCGGCTTCCTGCACGGCACTCCGTGGCGTCCCCGCTTCTGGCTGGACGAGCGGATCAGCCGCTGGATCGCCGAACAGAGTCAGGCCGCGACACAGAACTGATTGCGCCCCGACTCCTTGGCCCGATAGAGCGCCTGATCAGCCCGCTCCAGCAGCTGGCTTGCACTTTCACCGGGCAGCAGTGTGGCAATCCCCTGACTCACCGTCACCCAGGAGGCGACATCGGACGCCTGATGCTCCAGCTGCAGGCTGGCCATCCCGTCCTGCAGCCGCCGCGCCACCTCACGAGCCCCCTGCTGATCCGCATCCAGCAGCAACAGGACAAACTCCTCACCACCATAACGGGCAACCAAATCTGACGGAGTACGAACCGAATGGGTGAGCGCAGTTGCCACCTCCTTGAGACATATATCTCCGGCCTGATGCCCATAGCGGTCGTTGAAACGCTTGAAGTAGTCCACATCAATAAGAATGAGAGAGAGAGGCATACCAC
This sequence comes from Aeromonas sp. L_1B5_3, assembly GCF_963866575.1. Taxonomy (NCBI): domain Bacteria; kingdom Pseudomonadati; phylum Pseudomonadota; class Gammaproteobacteria; order Aeromonadales; family Aeromonadaceae; genus Aeromonas; species Aeromonas sp. L_1B5_3. The sequence continues at coordinate 40,838 of NZ_CAWMDN010000099.1, read as the reverse complement.
TCTCACCGCTATGAGTGAGCCCCCGCTCCAGCTCGACATTGAAGTGACGCCGGTTGGCAACGCCGGTCAGCGGATCCTGCTTGGCCAGCCGGTCAAGACGGCGCAGCAGAACCAGATTCTCGTGTTCGCGCACGATCGCCAGCTCGAACCAGCGGTTGAGCATTCGTCGTCCCACCTCCAGTGCAATAATGCCGAACAGCACGCCAAGCAGATAGATCTGGGGAAAATCGACCTTTAAAAAAAGCTCGATTCCCACGCCAGCAGTCAGCGGCCCCAAGAGATAGCCGTAAAACACCTTGCGGTCGGGATAAAACGCGATGAGTGCCGCCAGCAGGTTGAGCCGCATGATCCCATGGGCATAACTGAGGCCGCCACGCAGCTCAACCTGGCCAAGGGTGTAGATATGCAGGGTCCAGATCCCCCCCCAGACCACCATCACCAGCGCCGCGATCCGTAACCAGGTACAATCCTGCAGATGGTCACAAAACAGGCTGATAACAGGCAGCAACAACAATGCCACCATCACCAGGGCCAACTCACTCTGAAAACTCCATGGCAGCATGTGATCACTGGCAAGGCCTGCCTGACTGTAAACCTCATAGCGAATCGCCAGAAACAGCACCACCAGCCAGTTCAGCAGCCAGAACCACACCATGCCGCGACCAATGGCCTGCCGGCGCGCCTGATCCAGATGATCCGCCAGGGTTAACGGCGCACTGCGCTGCTCTTCAGACAACATCTCGGACTCCGGCGAAAAAAGTAGAAATTGGTTGCACTCGCGCAATTCAACACAACAATAGCTCGGTGGTTATATATTTTTGCATCGAGATCCCTTCATGATAATTCCCTGGCAAGAGTTGGATGCCGACACCCTGACCAACCTGATCGAACATTTCGTACTGCAGGAAGGAACCGAGTATGGCGAACAGGATGTATCACTGGGTACCAAGGTTGAGGAAGTGCGCAGCCAATTACAGCAAGGCAAGGCGGTGATCGTCTACAGCGAGCTGCACGAGTCGGTCAATATTGTGCCCAAAGATCGCTTTGACGAGTCGGCTTGACCGAACCCGAAGCCTGCCTTTATAACGGAATTTCCAAGGAAGAGAGAATTCTATGTCGGCCAAGCACCCCATTATTGCCGTCACCGGTTCATCCGGTGCCGGCACCTCCACCTCCACTATCGCCTTTCGCTCCATGTTTCATCAGCTTGGTTACCAGGCGGCAGTGGTCGAGGGCGACAGTTTTCACCGCTATACCCGCCCCGAGATGGACGTAGCGATCCGCAAGGCGCGCGAACAGGGGCGCCATATCAGCTATTTCGGCCCCGAGGCCAATGATTTCGGGCTACTGGAGAGTTTCTTTCAGGGCTATGGCCAGGATGGCACCGGCCAGTACCGCCGCTATCTGCACAGCTTTGATGAAGCGGTGCCCTTCAACCAGATGCCCGGCACCTTCACCCCCTGGCAGCATCTGCCGAACGATACCGATCTGCTCTTCTATGAGGGGTTGCACGGCGGTGTGGTCACCGAAGATCACAATGTGGCTCGCCACGTGGACTTTCTCATCGGCGTAGTGCCCATCGTCAACCTGGAGTGGATCCAGAAGCTCATTCGCGACACCTCGGAGCGGGGCCACTCCCGTGAGGCGGTAACCGACTCCATCGTCCGCTCCATGGATGACTACATCAACTTCATCACCCCGCAGTTTTCCCGCACCCACATCAACTTCCAGCGGGTTCCGACTGTGGATACCTCCAACCCTTTCAGCGCCAAGGTGATCCCGAGCCTGGACGAGAGTATGCTGGTGATCCGGTTTCGCGGCATCAAACAGGTAGATTTCCCCTACCTGCTTTCGATGATCGACGGCTCATTTATGTCGCGGATGAACACCATCGTGGTTCCGGGTGGCAAAATGGGCTTTGCGATGGAGCTAATCCTCAAGCCGCTGATCCAGCAACTGCTCGAAACGGGCAAAATCACCTGATACAAAGGAGCTTATGATGCGCTTTGCCTCTCTCTCTGTGGTGCTGTTCGCCCTGCTGGGTGGCTGCAGCAGCGGGCCGTCAGCACCAACGTTTGAACCCGGAACCATGGTGGCTCGCTCGCTCGGTGACTGGACCTTCGGCGCCACTCCGCGCTACGCCCTGGCCGAACAGTATCAGTTTGCCGGCAATCAGGCCGAAGGGTGGCTCGAACCCATCCAGAATGCGGTCAGTAAAGAACTCAATGGCAAGGGGTGGCAGAGTGTTCCCCTTGATGAGGCGGATCTCTGGGTCGCTATCGGTGTAGCGGGTGACAAGGATATCAGCGATGGCCAGATTTTTGCCCGCCTTGGCATGACACCCGGGGTGCAGGCCGCACCGGATCAGCGCAAAGGCACCCTGGCCATAGTGCTGCTCGACCGCAAAACCCAGAAAGCCGTATGGAGCAGTGTCATCTCGCTGGCCAGCGATGCCGCCATTGCCGATAACCAGCGCCAGGCTCTCAGCCAGCAGCTCGCGGCCAAACTGCTGGCACCAGTCCCCACCCACTGACGCCCTCATCATTTTTTGCTGATGATTTGAATAAAAAAGAGCGGCTTGTCAGATGACAAGCCGCTCTTTTTGCTGGAATGCGCCGGAATTACTTCAGCTTGCAGGTGAGCAGGGTCACCCCTTTCTGAGTCAACAGTGCCTGTTTGTCCTGATTCCAGAAGGTGGTCACACCGTCGGAATATTTGGCACCGTTATCCGATTCGACACGGCCCAGCTTGTGATAGACCCCGGCATAGGGGAACTGCACCATGTCAGCCTGAGCATCATAGGTAATGGCCAACAGCTCTTCCCCGCACTGGTACTGACTGTACTGATACTTGGTGGGTTGCGGGCTGGTGCACGCAGCCAGACCCAACAGGGGAAGCAGAGCGATTATTTTTTTCATTGCACTTTCCTTATGTCATGGCGTTATCGATGGAACAACGCTTCGGTTATCAAGCCTCAAGAATTTGATAACTATGGGTAATTTGTACCGCTTTTTCCAACATCAGGGAAACAGAACAATATTTCTCCATCGACAACTCGACCGCTCTGGCGACCTGCTTTTCTGCCAGCCCCTTGCCGGTCACCACAAAATGGAGATTAATCTTTTCAAAGACCCGGGGCACGCTGTCAACCCGCTCACCGTCGAGTTCAACATGGCAAGCCGTCACGACCTGACGCGCCTTCTCCAGAATGGATACCACGTCGATGGAGCTGCAACCACCCACGGCCAGCAACACCATCTCCAGCGGGCTGGCCCCCTCGCCCGGGTTGGCGCCATCCAGGATCACCTTGTGCCCTGATTCGCTCTCCCCGACAAACTTCATCCCTTCAACCCAGCTGACCTTGGCTTTCATCTCGCATCCTCTTTGGTTAAGCCTGTGCTCATGATGCTCCTAGCATACCCCAGCCATCACGGCTTCGGCATCTCTTCACCCGACCGGGCAACCACAGGGGCAAGATGATTGGGAGGTTAATAGATCAAAATCAACATCTCCCCTCCCTATCTTCCCTAGAATGGCTGAAGCGGCGCAGCAGGCATTACTCAAAGGGCTCTATTCAAAAGGGCGCAAAGCCTTGTCAGCACAGACAAAGGCTCTTATCCTACTGCGACTAATACAAGGAATGGCAAGAGTTGGCTGCTTGCCTGGACGCTCGAGTCCATAAAAAGACACTACAGAGGAATTCTCATGGTTATTGGCAAACCGCAAAGCGATCCCACCCTGGAATGGTTCTTGTCGCACTGCCACATTCATAAGTACCCCGCCAAGAGCACCCTGATCCACGCGGGTGAAAAAGCGGAAACCCTCTACTACATCGTCAAGGGCACGGTTGCCGTGCTGATCAAGGACGACGAGGGCAAAGAGATGATCCTCTCCTATCTCAACCAGGGGGATTTCCTCGGCGAGATGGGTATGTTCGAAGAGAACGAAAATCCCGAGCGCTCTGCCTGGGTACGCGCCAAGGGCTCCTGCGAAGTTGCCGAGATCTCCTACAAGAAGTTCCGTCAGCTGATCCAGGTCAACCCGGATATCCTGATGCGCCTCTCCGGCCAGATGGCCAAGCGCCTGCAGCACACCAGCCAGAAAGTGGGTAACCTCGCCTTCCTGGATGTAACCGGCCGGATTGCCCAGACCCTGCTGAACCTGGCCAAACAGCCGGATGCCATGACCCACCCGGATGGCATGCAGATCAAGATCACCCGTCAGGAGATCGGCCAGATCGTCGGCTGCTCCCGTGAAACCGTTGGCCGCATCCTCAAGATGCTGGAAGAGCAGGAACTCATCTCTGCCCACGGTAAAACCATTGTGGTATTCGGTACCCGCTGATCCACAGGTCCCGGACCACTGGCTCCAAAAGGCTGCTACGGCAGCCTTTTTTGATCACCTCCCCTATAATCCCGAACGCCCGTTCCAGCTTTCGCCAAGAGAATCGCTATGCACCTTCAATGTCCCCGTTGCCGCAGCCAGCTTCATCTGCATGAAGCCTCAAAGGGTCGCTACTGCGACAACAAGCACCACTTTGATCCCGCCCCGGAAGGCTATCTGGATCTCATCCCCGGCAAGAAAAACCCCAAGGACAGCGACAGCCGGGCGTTGATGCGCGCCAAGCGTCACTTTCTCGAACAGGGCCACCAGCTGCCGCTGGTCGAAGCAATGGCCAGCCTGCTCACCCCCCTCGAGCCGCGCGAACTGATCCATCTGGGCTGTGGCGAGGGCTACTACTGCCGCGCGCTGGCCGAACGCCTGCCGGGCTGGCAGTTTGCCGGCGTCGATATCGCCAAGAATGCCATCTTTGCCGCCACCAAGGCGCAGCCTGACGGCAGTTTCGTCATTGCCGATCCAGCCAAAGCCCCGCTTATGCCAAACTCCGCTGACTTGCTGCTGGTCAACGACCTCAAGATCAAAACCGAACAGCTGGTCAACTGGCTGACACCGGGCGGCTATCTGCTCTATCTGCAGCCAGGCCCCCGCCATCAGTGGCAACTAAGAGTCAGCCTCAACCCGATCAGCATGGAACACCCGCTCAGCTGGCCGGCCCTCGCAGGCCTGACCAAGATTGCGCAGCAACGCGCTCAATTCTCCCAGACTCTCGATCAGGGACTGCGCAGCTTTATTCTGGAAACCAGCCGCCTCGGCTGGCGGGCCACGGGTGAGCAGCGCCACGCGTTCACCCATCAGGGCCCGGACGAACTGGAACAGGATCTGCTGCTGACCCTGTGGCAAAAACCGCTCTGATCACACTGCGAGAGCAGGCACCCTGCTCTCGCCGACCCCCTTTGAACATCAAAACGTGATTTGGTTCACACGCTCAATCATTGCTCTCCCCCTTTGCCCTCCCCCCAGCCAAACTCAGATTAAAAAACTAACAATCTGAATTAACTAGACTTTTAAACTGTACAAACCTGACATACTCAACATATTCATCTCCTTATGGCGCCAATTAAACACAGATAGATTCAGCGCCAGTCAAGGTTAGGGCGCCTACCGTGTGGCTATCGGACCATTTCCGATTTAACAGAACCGAATACAGGTTCGGAAGTGTTTACATCAGAGGAATAAGCATATGAAGAAGTCTGCACTGACTATGGCCATCTCCAGCCTGCTGCTGGCGAGCGGTGCCCATGCTGCTACTGTGTACAACCAGAACGACACCAAGCTGGACATCGGCGGCCGCGCTCAAGGTGCTTACTATGGCACTGACAACAACAGCGCCGAAGGTGACCAGAGCTATTTCCGTCTGCACGTTGCAGGCGAAACCAAAATTGCTCCGGAAATGAAAGCGTTCGGTTTTGCCGAATACAACCTGCCGACTTCCGGTTCTGACAACGATGAACTGCGTTATGCCTACGCCGGTATCAAGCACGACCGCTTCGGTGCCTTCAGCTACGGTCGTCAGGATGGCCTGTTCACCAAAGCCGTTAACAACTACACCGACGTACTGCCCGAGTGGGGCGGTGACGGCCTGGGTAAAAATACCGAAGTATTCGGTACCGGTCGTACCAATGGCCTGGCCCAGTACATCTACACCTATCAGGGTCTGACCCTGGGCGCCCAGTTCACCGGTAACAACGATCCGCAGAACTCCGGCCGCAGCGAAATCAACCAATCCTTCAACGGTAACAACCCGTATGTTGCTGGCACCAACTGGAACAGCACCGGTTCCAAAGAGGGCTTTGCCTTCTCCGCCAACTATGACTTCAACATGGGTCTGAGCCTGGGTGCCGTATACAACCAGGCAGGCAAGACCGACGAGCAGGCTAAATACGCTGCCTTCGGTGGCGAGAAAGATGCCAAGCTGATGGGCTTTGGTGCCAAGTACGCTGCTGATAACCTCTACTTGGCCGCTACCTACTCCCACGGTGAAGATCACCTGTTCGTCAAGAACGGCTACGCCGAGAAGATGGATGGTTACGAAGCTGTTGCCCAGTACACCATCGGCAAGTTCAAGCCTTCTCTGGCCTACCTGCGCACTGACGTGAAAGATGGCGCTCACGGTATCGATGATACCTACACCGAGTACGTATCTATCGGTGCCTGGTACAACTTTACCGACAACTTCAACGCTTACGTCGACTACAAACTGAACCTGCTGGATTCCGTAGATGGTAAGTCCGTCAACTCCCTGGGTCAGAACACCGATGACGTTGTTGCTGTAGCCCTGCAGTACAACTTCTAAGTTTTTAGAAGTCAGTTATACCTGTGAAATCAATGTCTACTGTTTGAATTTCTTCCGGCCGCTTGCGGCCGGTTTTTTATTGCGCCTTTTCAGCACCTTGCATATAACTATCGAGCGGAGAGTTGCCAAGTGCCGCTATCTGCATACAAAAATGGTGCACAGAAGGACATTCACGGATGAAACGACTGTTCAGGAACAAGATCTGGTGGCAGATGTGGTTGATACTGTCGCTGCTGTTGGGAAGTCTCGGTTTTACCGCCCCCGCGCAGGCAAGCTGGGACAAGAGCCTCTACCGTCAGCTCGGCCTCGCCGGCAAACTTGATCAACAAACCTTTCGCAAAGCGCTCAATAGCTACCAGAGCGTGCGCCATAAAAACAAATCTATTCTGACCATTATCGATTACAGCAAACCATCTACTCTGCGCCGGCTGCTGGTCATCGATATGAAACGCTACAAACTGCTCTACTACACCTGGGTCAGCCACGGTCGCAACTCTGGCGAACTGGCCGCCCATCAATTCTCCAACCAGCCCAACTCGATGAAAAGCTCGCTCGGTGTCTATCGCACCGCCGAAACCTATCTTGGCAAGCATGGCTACTCATTGCGGCTGGATGGTCTGACTCCGGGTCTGAACAGCAATGCCCGCAAGCGAGCCATCGTGGTGCACGGAGCAGACTATGCCAGCCCGCGCCATCTGCTCAAATATGACAAGCTGGGCAGAAGCTGGGGTTGCCCTGCCCTTCCCCAGGAGCAGGCCAGAGCCATCATAGATACCATCAAGGGAGGGAGCGTGATCTACGCTCACGGATAAAGAAAAGGGCCAGCAACCGCTGGCCCTTTTCTTGAACACTTGTTTTTAAATAACCGTACAGCTCGTTTTATTGGCGAACGACCAGCACCGGACAAGGGGCATGACGTACCACAGATTCGGCAACGCTGCCCACCAGCAGGTGGCTGATGCCGGAGCGGCCATGGCTCCCCATCACGATGAGATCCGCCTCATCATCATTGGCCTGAATGACAATCTCATCGGCCGCGCGGCCAAAACGGATGTCAAACGTGGCGGGAATCGGCAAGGTAGCCACCAGCTCCTTGAGCTGGGTTCTGGCCTGACGCTCCATCTCGTGAGTAATCTCGACAGCAGTCATGTGCAGGATCTTGTAGCTGTCAAAACCATGCAGTTGATCGACGACGTGAACCAGCTTTAACCGGGCGTCATGGCTTTGCGCCATGAATACGGCATAGTCGAGAACCGCTTTGGACATTTGAGAAAAGTCGACGGGACAAAGCAGTGTCTTGATCGATGGCATAAGCAGTCTCCTCTACTGATTGGGGTGCTATTGAATCTCAACGAGATCATATCAACCCGACTGCAAATAACTCTCGACCCTGTCGCAAAACGAGCATTCAAAGGCATGGTTACCGCGCCTCCCGGAGAGCGCATGGTGTAAAATAAGGTATCAACTCCCCCCTTTTTAGCTGCCCTCGAGAGGCCGATTGTGACCATACTGCGTATCGGTTGTCTGTTGGTCTGTTATCTCTGCGCATCTCTCTTCTGCCGCGCAGAATCACTTCACGTCTATTGCGACAACTGGCCCGGTTTCTGTCAAACCGATGGACAAGGGTTCTACCTTGATTTGGTCAACAGCATCTATCAACCCCATGGTTACACCATCGTCCCCCATATTGTTCCCTACAAGCGTGCCCTCGCCATGGTGACCCGCAACAAGGGGGACATGGCACTGGGAGTCTATCAACATGAACTGGGCGATGTGCGTATGCCGGAATACCCAGATTCAGCGGACGATCTCTCTGTCATCATGCTCAAGCAGTGGCAGCCGAAATGGCAGGGGGAGCAGAGTCTGGCTGGCCAGCAGGTGTTATGGCAGCGGGGCTGGGCGCTGGACAAATACATATCAGTACCCATGAACTGGCATGAAGTGGACAGCTACGAGATGGCCCTCCAGCTGCTCGAGAAGGAGCGCTATCGCTATTACATGACCGTCGGTGTGCTGCACGTAGCCAATCCGCCCCCCACCAGCATGAGCCGCATCTTTTTACGCTGGATCCCCACCTATCCTGTTTTTAGCGACAGCGAGCGAGGGGAAGCACTACAGCAGCTTTGGGATAGGGAGATGGTCAATCTGATCCGCAGCGGCGAGCTGGCCAATATCTATCGGCGCCATCTGCTCTACGACTATTACCAGGGCTTTATCAAGGAGATGGAGCAGAAGGCAAAAGTAGCCCCCATCCGGTAAATCTTCCTACTCTTTCTGCCTGTGGTGGCCATACCCCTTGGCCAAGCGGTCATAGAGGATCACATTGACCGAGGCAGCCAGATTCATGCAGCCTTGGGTCGGCACATAAACCACATCTTTCACCGCGCCATAGAGCTTGGGATCCAGGGTGCCATCCTCCGGCCCGAAGATATAAAAAGCGCGCTCCGGATGGACATAGTCGGGGAGCGGCGTAGCGCCGTCGATCAGATCGACCACCACGGGAACACACCCTTCTGGCATGAATTGCAGCAGGTCATCCACCCCGAGCAACGGGATCTTCTCCACCATCTGCTTGGTATCGGTGGCAAAGCGGCGCGCCAGCTCGAAGCGGTTGCCGGTGTAGTAGACCTCATCCACCCCGTAGCAACCGGCAGCCCGCATCACGGCACCGACATTTTCCGGGGATTTGGGATTGACCAGCCCTACGCAGCAGAATGCTCTCTTGTCCATCATCTCTCCTCATCTTGCGGCGACCATTATAAGCCGCAGCGGGGTCATCGACCCGTTAAAAGTACCTCACCAGGCTCAACGACTCGTCGCCCCATCACGGATGTCGATTTTTTGTGCGCAAGCCGACAAATTTTGTACAAACCGATAGCCGACAAACGTTTCCCAGCAATAATGGACAAACGTTTGTAAATGGATGTTTGTCTATGACTGAGCGTGAACAAGAGATCCTCGCCCTGCTGCGTCAGGATCCCATGATTGCCCAGCAGGAGCTGGCCGATCGCCTCGGCATCAGCCGCTCTGCGCTGGCCAGCCACATCTCAAGCCTGATCCGGCAGGGGTATGTGCAAGGCAGAGGTTATGTACTGCGAGAGGGTCCCTACGTGGTGGTGATCGGCGGTGCCAATATGGATATTTGCGGCACCAGCCACGACAACCTGCTGCTCGGCGACTCCAATCCGGGCAAGGTGCGCACCTCGGCCGGTGGTGTTGGCCGCAATATCGCCGAGAATCTGGCGCGGCTCGGCAGCGATACCCGACTGCTGACTGCAGTCGGCAACGACCAGTATGGTCATCATCTGCTGGAGGTAAGCCAGCGGGCCGGCGTCGATGTGCGCCAGACTCTGGTGCTGGACGGCCACACCACCTCCTGTTATCTCAGCCTGCATGATGGCAGCGGCGAAATGAGCTGTGCCATCAATGACATGGCCATTATCGAGCAGCTCACTCCTGCCCGCCTGACCCCGCTCGGCGGCTTTCTCGGCGGTGCCCGGCTCTGGGTGCTCGACACCAATCTGGCCATTCACACCCTTGATTGGCTGTTCGAGCGGCAAGGTGAGCACGCCATCTTTGTCGATACTGTTTCGGTGGCCAAGGTGGAGAAGATCCGCCCCTGGCTCGGCAAGATCCACACCCTCAAACCCAATCGCAGCGAAGCCGAGCAGCTGTGCGGCATGACCATCGCCGGGCCCGAAACCTGGCCCATGGTGGCTGCCTGGTTCCACCGCGCCGGGGTCAAGCGACTGTTCCTCAGTCTGGGTGAACAGGGGATCTTCTACAGCGATGGCGAGCAGCAGGGCCACCTGCCGGTGCTGGGCAGTCCGGTACTCAACGTCACCGGCGGCGGGGATGCCTTTATGGCTGGCCTCGCCCACGCCTGGCTGCAAGAGCTCGACATTGCCCAGACCACCCGCTTTGCCCTGGGCTGCGCCGCCCTCACCGTCAATTGTTCCGATACCGTTTTTTCCGGTCTGAGCAAGACCGCCGTTGACCGCATACTGGAGGAGTACTCATGCTGAACGCTTACCTCGATATCCAACCGGAAGTTGCTGCCGCGCTGGCCGCCGGCAAACCGGTCGTCGCCCTCGAATCAACCATCATCTCCCACGGCATGCCCTATCCGCAGAACGTGGAGACGGCCCGTCAGGTGGAGCAGGTGGTGCGCGATAACGGTGCCATTCCGGCGACCATCGCCATCCTCGACGGCAGCCTCAAGGTGGGTCTGGATGCCGGTGCGCTGGAAGCGCTGGGCCGGGCTGGCCACAGCGTGACCAAGTGCAGCCGCCGCGACATTCCGTTCGTACTGGCGCGCAAGGGAATGGGAGCCACCACGGTCGCCTCCACCATGATCATCGCTGCCATGGCGGGGATCCGGGTCTTTGCCACCGGTGGCATTGGCGGGGTACATCGCGGCGCGCAGGAGACCTTCGATATCTCGGCCGACCTGCAGGAATTGGCACAAACGCCGGTGGCCGTAGTCTGTGCCGGTGCCAAATCAATTCTCGATATCGGGCTGACTCTGGAGTATCTGGAGACGCAAGGGGTGCCGGTGATCGGCTATCAAACCGAAGAGTTGCCCGCCTTCTACACCCGCGAGAGCGGCTTCAAGGTTGATTATCGACTGGAGAGTCCGGCGGCCATCGCCGAGGCGCTGCGCCTCAAGTGGGAGCTGGGACTGGCGGGCGGCGCCGTGGTGGCCAACCCCATCCCGACTGCACACGCCATGCCGAAAACCGACATCGACGCAGCCATTGCCCGGGCGCACCATGAAGCGGACGAGCAGGGGATCAAGGGCAAAGCGTCAACCCCCTTCCTGCTGGCACGTGTCTGCGAGCTGACCGGCGGCAACTCGCTGGCGGCCAACATCCAGCTGGTACTGAACAACGCGGCGCTCGGTGCCCGCATCGCCGCCGCGCTGTAATCAAGCGCAAATGAAAGGAGGGCCTGTTGGCCCTCCTGCTATTACATGTTTTTAATCTCGTTGCCGATGCCCTTGACGGTATCGCGCGTGCCGTGACCTATCTCCTTGGTCACATCACGGGTCGTATGACCGATCTCCCGGGTGACATCACGAGAGGTATGGCCAATCGTTCGACCAACCCCCTTCATCTCGGCACACCCCGTCAGCAGCACGCCCGCAATCAGCAGAACGCATTTCATCTGTACTGTGCTCATGTCACTTCTCCCGGCGTATCACAGTGGCTTGGCAACCAGCAGGGTATGGCCCGGCCCCGGAATGTCGTGATCCTCCTCGACATGGAACTCGGCCTCGCGCAGACACTGGTACAACTCCTTGGAGTGGTAGAAGCGACTGTTGCCATTGGCCAGACAGGTAAAGTAGAGAGAGGTGGCGTTGAGGCTGAAACTCGCCGCCTCAAACGGCTGCCGATCCCAGAACAGCTCCAGAATGCACAACCTGGCCCCCTCCTTCATGCTGCTTCTGATCCGCCGCAGCATGGCCACAATCTCGTCATGGCTGAAGCAGTCGAGAAACTGGCTCATCCACCAGATGTCCGCCTCACCGGGCAGCGTTTGCTCCGAGAGCAGATTGACCGGATACCCCTGCACCCGCTCGGCAAGCCCCGCGGCTCGGATCTGCTCGCTGGCCATGGCAATCTGCTCGGGCAGATCGAGAATGGTCACCTGCAGTTCGGGACTGCGCCGAGCACACGAGATGGCCCACTTGCCGGTATTGCCCCCCAGATCGTAGAGGTGACGCGGCTCGTATCCAAGCACCAGATCCTGCGCCTGCTTGAACGCCCAGTCCGAATAGAAGTGATCGAAACGAAACCAGCTGCTGCGCGCAGGCTCCGGCAGATCCTTGAGATGGGCATAGAGATTTGACCAGTCGCCAAACTCCTTGAGCCCGGCAGGCGTGCCACTTTCGATGGCCTGCTGCAGGTGGGCAAGGGGCTTGTAACAGACGTGCTGGACAAAATCCATGTTGACCCGGGTCATGGGGTCGCTTAACAGATAGTGACCCACCTTGTCCAGCAGGTAGCACTCCCCGTTGAGGTGGCAGATGCCGCCCCCCAGCCCCATGTCGAGCAGTACACTGACCGCATACTCGGTCAAGCCGGTCGCCTCGGCGATCTGCGCAGCGGTCGCCCCTTGCCGCTCTTTGGCTAGAAACGCCAGAATGCCGAACTCACGCAAGCTCCAGGCTGCCTGAAACAGCATGGGAGCAAAAGCGATCCGCTGGGCCTGACTGATGGCATCCAGTGCGTTATGACGATCCGCCTGATAGTGATTCAAGAGACACCGACCTTACTTGCTGCTGCTGGCGCGATTCAATTCGATTTGAATTGCTTCGTTAAGCCCAATAATCCAGCGGTTGTAATTGCGGTGGATTTTTCCTTTACCCTTGTCATCCAAATTGACGCTGCTCACATAATTAATGGAGTAATTAACGGTGTTATAAGGAATGCTGATATTGGCCTGATGTTGGCGAACCTGAATATGGCCAGTAATTAACCCGGGCTGCTCTTCACGCATTACCCACTTCTTACTAACACCAGCATTAATAATGGCGCGAGAAACATCCTTTTCACTCAGATTGGCCGGAACCAGACTATTGGTCATATTCATGACCGGCTGGGAAGTTGAACAACCGGCAACCAACAGCAGTGTTAATGCGCTGATAATAATTTTGAGCATTTTCATTTTTGTAACCCTTTGTAATTGGAACCTGTCAAAGCCGACCCAATGAGACAATAAAATGTGTGTCCTTTCAATAAATAAAGGTGAGGGTGAATACTTTCTTCATACTTGTAACTTGCGTCACTGCTTGCCCCTGTTCTTGATTTGAAATGGTGGTAATATGCACGTCCTATTCAAATCCTTAACTGGAGCTGAACCACTGGTGGAGCCCGTGGTCGAGTCTCCCCGTTAGCATCACCCTGTCAAGGTTGTTTCGTGTACAAGAATTCCTCTTTTTCCATCGTTGAAAGTTGCGCGCTGGCGCCGGGGCTCACCACCCGGGAGCAGTGGCAAGAGTGGGCGAAAGAGGGGATCTGGCCAACGCAATCGCCTGTGGCAACGCCTCACATCCCCATGATGGTGGCACGCCGCATGAGCCTGGGTAGCCGCCTTGCGGTAGAAGTGGCCCTCGATATGATGTCGCGCCATACGGTAGAGGGAACCGTGTTTGCCAGCCGCCACGGGGAGCTGGATCGCTCCATTGGCCTGCTGACTGCACTGGCACAGGCGCGCAGCCTCTCCCCAACCGATTTCTCCCAGTCAGTACACAACACGGCGGCCGGGCTGACCTCCATTCAGGGCAAGCAGCCCATCCCCATGAGCTCGCTGGCAGCGGGGAGCGGTACCTTTGCCGCGGCCCTGCAGGAAGCCATCGGCATGCTCGCCGACGGTATGGAACGGGTACTGGTGGTGGCCTTTGAGGGGACGCTGCCGGCATTTAGCCAACCCTGGCTCGGTGATGAACCGCCGCCCCATGCGGTGGCGCTGTTGCTGAGCCGGGGCGATGAGTGGCAGGGGAGTGCGCTGGCGACGGACACTGGCGCAACCGGCAAGGGCGATGCACTCGCGTGCTGGCGCGCCTTGCTGGACGACATGCCACAATTTCGGCTCACCGACGGTCGCAGGGAGTGGCTATGGCAGCGCAATTAAACCGGCTCTGGCGCCTGATTGGTACCATGCTGGGATTTACCCTGTTCGGCATTGGCTGCCTGCTGCTGACGCTGGTCTGGTTTCCACTGCTCTGGTTATTGGTACGCGGGGAAACGCGTCGCCACCTTACCCAAAGCACCATCAGAATAAGTTTTCGTTTTTTCCTCAATGTGCTCAGGCAATTAAGGGTGCTGGATTATCGCTTTAACAATATTCCCCAACAACTGAGTGGCGTATTGGTATTGGCCAACCACCCCAGCCTGCTCGATTATGTATTGCTGGCGGCCTACATGCCGGAGTGCGACTGTATTGTCAAAGAGGCGCTCTGGCATAATCCGTTTGTCGCCGGCATCGTGCGGGCCGCCGGTTATATTCCCAATGCCGCGGCCGAAACATTATTACCGGTATGTTGTGAACGCCTGCAACAAGGTGCGGTACTGCTGGTCTTTCCGGAAGGCACCCGCACAACCCCCGGCGAGCCGCTGCAACTGCAGCGCGGCGCAGCCCATCTGGCCGTCCGTTGTCAGGCCAGGCTACAACCGGTTCGCATTCACTGCTCGGCCCCGTTTCTGACCAAACAGCACAAATGGTTCCATGTTCCCGCGCACAAGCCACTCTTTACGGTAGAGTTTCTGCCACAGTGTCAGGCTCGGGATCTGATGCCGCACGAAGAGGCCCCTTCGCTGGCCGCGCGGCATCTCACTCACTATTTCAAACGGGTATTGAGCCCGGCCCAATCCGCCTCTGTATGGACTCAAGATGCAACAAACACTAACTGAAGAAATCAAACAACTTATCATCGACAGCCTCAACCTCGAAGGCATGACGACTGCCGATATCGACACCGACGCCCCGCTCTTCAATGACGGTCTCGGCCTCGACTCCATCGATGCGCTGGAGCTGGGACTGGCGATCAAGGGACGCTACGGCATCGTGCTCTCGGCTGATGACGAGAATACCCGTCGTCACTTTGCCTCTGTTGCAGCCCTGGCTGCCCTCGTCAACCAGCAGCGGGGATAATCGCCATGACCAGAGATGAGATCTTCAACGAAATTCGCCGCGCCCTGGTCGAGCTGTTCGAAATCGACCCCGAAGACGTCACCATGGATGCCAAGCTCTATCAACAACTCGAGCTCGACAGCATCGACGCCATCGATCTGGTGGTGCACCTGCAAAAACTGACCGGCAAGAAGATCAAGCCGGAAGAGTTCAAGTCGGTACGCACCGTCGCCGACGTGGTCGACGCCGTCGAACGCCTGCTCGCCGAGTAATGCGTCGCATCAACCTGCTGGCGGGCGTCTTGCTGCTGCTCTATCCCCTGCTGGTCTATCTTGGCCTGTCACACGGGGAGAGAGGCCTGCTGGCTCTGCTGCTGTTGCCGCTGTTTGCCATTCGCCTGTTTGCCGGCGCAGCCCTGCCGGGCGCTTGGCGCTGGGCGACCCGCTGGCTCGGGGCCGTCGGCCTGTTGCTGATCGGCCTCAACCTCTGGTTTCGCGAGCACGACTGGCTGCTTTACTACCCCATTGCCGTCAACGCGACCCTGCTGGGAGTGTTTGGCTGGAGCCTCACTCAACCTATGACGCTGGTTGAGCGGCTGGCCCGCCTCACCACACCGGATCTGCCGGAGCGGGGAGTCCGCTACACCCGCAAGGTGACCCGGGTGTGGTGCCTCTTTTTTATCGGTAACGGCCTCTTTTCTGGCTGGACTGTCTGGCACGGCGATCTGGCGCTCTGGAGCCTCTACAACGGCCTTGTCAGCTATCTGCTGATGGGCGTGCTGATGGGCGGTGAATGGCTGGTGCGCCAGCGCGTGATGAAACGGGATAGCGCATGACCCTGCTCGATGAACTGCTGCAGGCAGATGGCAACCGCGTCGTCACCTTCGATGGCAAGCGAGTGTGGACGCTGGCACAACTGCGCCAGAGCGCCTTGCTGCTCGCCCGCCAGCTCACCGCACTGCCGGCGCAGCGCTGGGCCATCTGCACCGGAGACAGCTACCACTTTTGTCAGGCGCTGCTCGCCTGCGCCATGGCTGGGCGAGCCGTGGTGCTGCCCGGCCACCAGCGCCTCGCCGGCTTGCAGGAGCTGCTGGGTCAAGATGCCTTCGATGGACTGCTTTGCGATGAACCACTGCAGCTCCCATGCACCGTGCTGCCCATCGATGCCGTTACAGCCTGCGAGCCATTGCCAGCCACGGAAGCGATAGCAACGCTGGCCCCCGAGATCACTCTCTACACCTCGGGTTCAACCGGCCAGCCCAAGGGGATCACCAAACCCTGGGCGCTGCTTGAGGCAGAGGTACGTACCCAGATCGCCCTGTGGCATCAGCACCTTGGGGGAGTGCGGCTCTTCTCCAGCGTCAGCCATCAGCACATCTACGGCCTGCTCTTTCGCATCCTGCTGCCGCTGGCGCTCGGCATTCCGTTTGCCCGCAGCCAGACCGACTATCCGGAGCAACTGGCCAGCCAGAAAGAGCCGTGGGTACTGGTCAGCTCGCCCGCCTTCCTGTCGCGGCTCGATCCCGCCCTTGCGGGAAGCGGCTGCCGGCAGATCTTCTCCTCCGGCGGCCCGCTCGCCTATGAAGATGCACGCCAGTGTGCGGCGCTGCTCGGCCCCTTGCCGGTGGAGATCTACGGCAGCAGCGAGACCGGCGGCATCGGCTGGCGCCAGAGCGCTGCGCCCGATATCCCCTGGACCCCTTTTGCCGGTGTCACTGTCAGCTGTGACGAAGAGCAGACTCTGCTGTTGCGCTCACCCTTTATGGATGAGCCTGAGCCCTGGGTCGGCAGCGATCGCATCGCTCTGTGTGATGATGGCGACAAAGGCGCAGCAGGCCGCTTTCACCTGCTTGGCAGGCGCGATCGCATCGTCAAGCTCGAGGAAAAACGCATCTCGCTCGACGATGTCGAGCTGCGCATCAAGGCGCTTGAAGGGGTTCTCGATGCTGCCGTCTTGCCCCTTGAGCAGGGCGGACGCCAGGTGCTTGGCGTCGCACTGGTGCTCAGCCAGCAGGGAGTGCAGAGCTTCACCCGCCTTGGCCACGGCGCCTTCTTGCAACAGTTGCGCCGCCAGCTGCGCCCCTGGCTCGAGCCGGTGGCGCTGCCGCGCAGCATCAGACTTTTTCCGGCGCTGCCCCTGACCGGCGCGGGCAAACGCGACGGTGTGGTGCTGCGTCAGGCGTTTGACCAGACGCCACTGCAACAACCCGGAGTACCCACCTGATGGATAGTTCACTGCTGCCCGCCCTGCTGGCACGTCAGGCCACCTCCGATAGCGTGCAGCTGCTGCTGCACCTGAGTGCCGACCTGCCCTGGTTTGCAGGCCATTTTCCCGGCGCGCCCCTGCTGCCCGGGGTCACCCAGCTGCAACTGGCCATTCACTTCGCCCGCGCAGAGAAGCTGCTCACCGGCGAGTTTCAGGGGATGGACCAACTCAAGTTCCAACGCCCGCTGCGCCCGGATGATCACTGCTGGCTGATATTGCGCGCTCATGGCGACGGCCAGCTGCGCTTTGAATATCGTCTCGGCAGCGCAGAGGATGTCGATACGCTGCCGATCGCAAGCAGTGGACGGGTCAAGCTATCGTGACGCCCTGCATCATCATCCCCTGCTACAACCACGCAGCCCCTCTCGCGGCGGTGCTGCGTGAACTCGCGCCGCTCGAACTTCCCTGCCTGCTGGTCGATGATGGCAGCGAGCCGGCGGCCGCCGTCCTGCTCGATCAGCTGGCAACCGAACACGCCGGTTGGGTCACGTTGCTTCGCCATCCGCACAACCGGGGCAAGGGGGGCGCGGTCAAAACGGCGCTGCTGGCAGCCAGAGCGCGCGGCTTCAGCCACGCCCTGCAGGTCGATGCAGATGGCCAGCACGATCTATCCCGCCTGCCAGAGCTGCTGGCCGAATCAGAGCGCTTCCCGCAGGCGCTCATCTCCGGCGCCCCCGAATACGATGAATCTGTGCCAAAGGGGCGCCTCTACGGCCGCTACCTGACTCATGTCTGGGTCTGGATTGAGACACTCTCCTTCGAGATCAAGGACAGCATGTGCGGCCTTCGCGTCTATCCGGTCGAGACGAGCTGCGCGCTGCTTGAGCAGTGCACTCTCGGCGAGCGGATGGATTTCGACATCGAAATCATGGTGCGCCTGCACTGGCGCGGCGTGGCAGTGCGCTTTGTTCCGGTCAAGGTGCACTACCCCGAGAACGGCCTCTCCCATTTCAACCCGCTGCACGACAACCTGCGCATCTCCTGGATGCACACCCGTCTGGTGCTGACCCTGCTGCGCGATGGTGCAGCCAGCCTGTTGCGCGCCCCCGGCCAGCTGTTGAAGCGCGGACGGGAACACTGGTCACGCACCCCGGAGCGCGGCACCCTGCTCGGCATTCGCACCATGCTCTGGAGCTACCGGCTGCTCGGCCGTCCGGGCTTCAAGGCCCTGCTGCTGCCAGTCATCTGCTACTTCTGGCTGACCGGTCGCAGCCAGCGCGAGGCCTCCCGCGACTATCTGGCCCGCCTCACCGCTCGCGCCGCCGAGCTCAACCAGCCGCTGCCCGAACCGGTGGGGAGCCTGCGCCACTTCCTGCGCTTTGGCGAGGCGGCGCTCGACAAACTGGCCGCCTGGCGCGGCGACATCGGCCTCGACGACATCGAGCTGGTGAACCCGCACCATTACGAGGCGGCTCGCGGCAAGGGAGCCCTCATCATCGGCTCCCATCTGGGCAATCTGGAGCTGTGTCGCGCCCTTGGCAGCAAGGCGCAAGGGGTACGCATCACGGCGCTGGTCTTTACCCGCCACGCAGCCCGCTTCAACACCCTGCTGCAGGAGGTGAACCCCGACTCCGGCCTCAATCTGGTACAGGTACAGGAGCTGGGGGCCGATACCGCCATCATGCTCAAATCGCGCATCGAGGCGGGGGAGTGGGTGGTGATCGTCGGCGATCGCACCTCGGTGACCAAAGAGAAACGGGTGGTCTGGGCCGATTTTCTCGGTGCCAAGGCCCCCTTCCCGCTCGGCCCGTTTGCGCTGTCGGCCATCCTCGGCTGCCCCACCTACCTGATGTTCGGGCTGCGGGAGCAGGGGCGCTTTCGGGTGCACTTCGAGCCGTTCGCCGACGGCTCGCCCCTGCCGCGGGCCGGGCGCCAGCAGCAACTCGAGGCCCGGGTACAGCACTACGCCAACCGGCTGGAACACCACTGCCTGCGTGCGCCGCTGGAGTGGTTCAACTTTTTCGACTTTTGGCATCTGACCGATGAGCAGGACTGATCAAGGCATGCACGAGATCCATTTCGGGGCCCGCCCCCTCACCATCGAAGAGGTCGTCGCGCTGGCCGAGCGTCGCGCCACGCCACGCCTCAACCCGGCCCCCGAGTTCCGGGCCCGCATCCAGCGCGGGGCCGACTATCTTGACCGGCTGCTCGCCGAGGAAGGGGTGATCTACGGGGTCACCACGGGCTATGGCGACTCGGTCACCCGGGCGGTACCACTCGATCTGGTCGATACCCTGCCCCTGCATCTGACCCGCTTTCACGGCTGTGGCATGGGCGAAAACCTCAGTCTGGCCGCCACCCGCGCCGTGCTGGCTACCCGCCTCAACTCGCTGGCACAGGGAGTTTCCGGCGTCAGCCTGCCCCTGCTCGAGCGGCTCACCTGGCTGCTGGAGCAAGACCTGTTGCCGCGCATTCCCGAAGAGGGTTCGGTCGGTGCCAGCGGCGATCTCACTCCGCTCTCCTACGTGGCGGCAGCGCTGATCGGCGAGCGAGAACTCTACCGCAACGGGGAGCTGACCAGTGCGGCCGAGCTCTATCGCGAGCTCGGCATCACACCGCTCCAGCTGCGCCCGAAAGAGGGGCTGGCACTGATGAACGGCACCTCGGTGATGACGGCCCTCGCCTGCCTTGCCTACTCCCGCTGCGACTACCTGATGCGGCTCTGCACCCGCATCACGGCGCTGGTGAGCGTGGCGATGGAGGGCAACGCCTTCCACTTTGACGAGCGCCTGTTTGCCGCCAAGCCCCACCCGGGCCAGCAGCAAATCGCTGCCTGGCTGCGCGCCGATCTGCAGAGCGGCGAGCTGCCGCACCACAGCAACCGGCTACAGGATCGCTACTCCCTGCGCTGCGCCCCCCACGTCATCGGCGTGGTGGCCGACAGCCTGCCCTGGTGGCGCACGCTTATCGAAAACGAGCTCAACAGTGCCAACGACAACCCCCTCATCGACGGTGACGGGGAGCATGTGATGCACGGCGGTCACTTCTACGGCGGCCATATCGCCATGGCGATGGACAGCATGAAGGTGGCGGTGGCCAATCTGGCCGATCTGCTCGACCGTCAGCTGGCCCAGCTGGTCGACAGCAAGTTCAATCAGGGGCTACCGAGCAACCTCTCCGGCGCAAGTGCCGAGCGCCGCTTTATCAACCACGGCTTCAAGGCGGTGCAAATTGGCGCCTCGGCCTGGACTGCGGAGGCGCTCAAGCACACCATGCCAGCCAGCGTCTTCTCGCGCTCGACCGAGTGCCACAATCAGGACAAGGTGAGCATGGGCACCATCGCCGCTCGCGATGCGCTGCGGGTGCTGACCCTGACCGAACAGGTAGCCAGCGCCAGCCTGCTGGCGGCGGTGCAGGGAGTCGAGCTGCGCCTCGCCCTGCGGGGCCATGACCTGACCACCCTCAGTCCGGCGCTCGCAACCACTGTCGAGGCGGTACGCCGCGATCACCCCTTCCTCTGCGAAGATCGCCCGCTGGAGGCCGAACTGCGCGCCATGATGGCCCGCCTGCAGGCACGCCACTACCCGATTTATGACGAGGTGTCCCATGTCTGAGTCCTGGCAGCTGAGTGCCGAAGTCGATGTCACCGTTCCCTTCCACGACGTGGACATGATGGCCGTCGCCTGGCACGGCCACTACCTGCGCTACATCGAGCTGGCCCGCTGCGCCCTGCTCGATCGCATCGACTACAACTACCCGCAGATGGAGGCCTCCGGCTATCTGTGGCCGGTCATCGATGTGCGGATGAAGTACATAGCCCCGCTGCGCTTTGGCCAGACGGTGCGGGTGCGCGCCACCCTGGTCGAGTACCAGCACCGCCTCAAGATCGATTACCTCCTCTATGACCCGCAGAGTGGCAAGCGCACCAGCAAGGGGTACTCGGTGCAGGTGGCAGTCAGCAAGCAGAGCGGCGAGATGTGCCTCGCCTCACCGCAGGTGCTGCTCGACAAGCTGGGGGTGAGCGAATGATGGCCCGCTTCACCCTTCTGCTGCTGGCTCTGCTCTCATGGCCCACACTGGCAATCACCCTGGCCGATGTGCAGCAACAGCTCACGGCGGCCGATGCCCGCAGCGCCCGCTTCGAGCAGGAGCGCCAGATAAGCGGCCTCACTCAGGCGCTGCGCTCCAGCGGCGAGCTGCTGCTGGTGAAGGGCAAGGGGCTCTGGTGGCAGCAGCAGAAACCCTTTCCCCTGACGCTGACTCTCACCCCGACGCGCATGGTGCAGCAGTTGCCCGGTCAACCGGCCCAGACCCTCGACAGCCCGCAACTGCTTGAGTTCAGCAACCTGATGCTGGCCCTGTTCGACCCGAGCGAAGCGGCGCTGGATAACTACTTTCGCCACAAACTCGCCAGCGAGGGGGAGGAGTGGACCCTGACTCTAGAGCCCATCCGCTCGCCTCTCGACAAGGTCTTCGCCAGTCTGGTGCTCAAGGGGCGTCACGAGCTCGCCTCTCTCGCCATCCATGACAAACAGGGGGATGTCACCCTGATCCGTTTTGTTGACTGGCAGCTTAAAACCCTGCCCCTGAGTGCCGAGGAGCAATCCCGTTTTGATGCTCACTGAGAAACAGTGGCGCCTGCTGGGGCGATTGTGGCTGCTGCTCTGCGTGGCGGTCTGCCTTTCCCTGGCGCTGGCCCTGCCCCGCGCCCGCTTCAATACCAGCGTGATGGATCTGCTGCCCAAAGAGGAGCACCAGCAGTGGCATCCGGAAATCCGGGCCGGACTGCTCGCCAACCTCGACCGGCAGCTGGTGTGGCTGGTGAGCCTGCCCGCCGGCGAAAATGGTGAAGCCGCCGCGACCGCGTGGAGCAAGCAGCTGGCCGCCATCAACTCACTGGAACATCTTAAAGCGGCCCAGCCGACCCTTGCCGGTGCCTGGCAGAGCTACATGCGACAGATGGCGTGGCAACACCTCACGCCAAGCGCGCGGGCGCGGCTGGCCAGTGGCCCTGAGGGGTGGAGCCAGTGGGTGCTGGGGCAGATCTACTCCCCCTTCGGCGGCGTCTCGCGCGCCGAGTGGCAGGCCGATCCCCTGCTGCTGACCCGCGCTGCGGTGCTGGAGCAGAAGAGTCCGATGCAGCTGGACGAAAAGGGTTGGCTCAGCAGCACCGGGCCGGATGGCCGCCGCTGGTATATGGTGCGGGCCGAACTCAACCTCTCCGCTTTCGACATGGCGCGCAACCGCCAACTGCTCACCGAACTGGCAGCCGCCGAGCAGCAGTTGCGCCAGCACTATCCGGGCGTCGAACTGCTGCGCCGCGGCACTCTCTTCTACAGCCAGCACGCCAGTTCGCTCGCCGAGCAGGATATCTCGACCATCGGGCTGGGCTCGCTGATCGGGGTCATTGTGCTCATCTGGCTGGCATTTCGCTCCGTGCGCGCCCTGCAGCTCTCCCTGCTGCCGCTGACGATGGGGATGCTATGGGGGCTCGGCGCCGTACTGCTGGTGTTTGGCGAGATCCACGTCTTCACCCTGGTGATCAGCTCAAGCCTTATCGGCATCTCCATCGACTATGCCATCCACTTCCTGAGCGAGCGGCGCCTGCATGGCCACGAAACACCGGCGCAGACCCGTGCCCACCTGCTGCCAGGGCTGAGTCTGGCGCTGCTCACTACCCTGATCGGCTATGCCCTGCTCTGGCTCGCCCCCTTCCCGGGGCTGCAGCAGCTCGCCATCTGCGCGCTGGCCGGCTTGCTGGCCGCCTTCCTGACCGTGCTGCTGCTCTTCCCCTACTGGCTGGGCGACCTGCCGCAGGGAGCTTTGCCCATCCGCCACTGGCAGGTGCGCTGGATTGAGGCGTGGCAGCGCCCGAGCGGCCTGCGCCGCTGGCTGCCGCTACTGGTGCTGGTGATCAGCGCCATCGGCATCAGCCGCCTCGCGGTCGATGACGATATCCAGAAGCTGCAACCCCTGCCCCACGAACTGCAGGCGCAGGAGCGCCAGATCCAGCAACTGACCGGCCAGCAGGGCGGCATGACCGGCTATCTGGTGGTGGGCAGCAATGGCGAGCAGGCCCTCACCCGCCTCGAGACGCTGGCTGGCCAGCTTGAGTTGGCCCGCCAGCACAAGGTGCTCGACCAGTTTGTTGCCATCAGCCAGTGGATCCCCTCGAAGGTTCGTCAGCAGGCGGATCATCAGGCCATCATGGCGCTGCAACCGGGTGTCATTTCCGCCCTCAAGGCGGCCGGGGTGCCGGTGGAGGCCAGCGCTCGGCCCCTGGACCTGCTGACCCCCGAGGCGTGGCTAACCAGCCCGGTCAGCGAAGGGAGCCGCCTGCTCTGGTACGCCCTGCCCGATGGCCGGGTCGGGGTCTGGGTGCCGCTGGCCGGCATTCACGATGCCGCCGCGCTGGCCCGTCTGGCCGACGAGCATGACGGGGTGATCTGGCAGGATCAGCGCAGCCAGTGGAGCCAGCTCTTTGCCGATTACCGCCTCAAGCTCGCCGAGCTGCTGCTGGTCGCGGTGGTGCTGGTGATGGGGCTGCTCTGGCATCGCATCGGCTGGCGCCTGACCCTGCGCATCCTGCTGGTCAACGGGCTGGCCATCGCCATGGGGCTGGCGCTGCTCGGCTTCAGTGGCCAGCCGCTCACCCTCTTTGGCGTGCTGGCGCTGAGCCTTATCTTCGGCATCGGCATCGATTACGGGCTCTTCTTCGCCCACTGCGGCAGCGAGCCTGCCCGCCAGCAATCGACCCTGCTCGCCATCCTGCTGGCCCACCTCACCACCCTGCTGGCCTTTGGCCTGCTGGCGCTCAGCAACACCCCGGCCATCGCCGGTTTCGGGATTGTGCTGAGCGGCGGGATCTTCACCGCGTTTCTGTTATCCCCCATGGTGCTGGCCCCGCGGCCAGCTGCGGAGTCATGATGAGATACTGGTACTTGCTGCTGGTGCTGCTGACCGGTTGCAGCAGCCAGCAGGGGATAGAGGCGTTTATCGCCCCGGGCGTCCCCCTCTCGCTGCCGGCGCCCCAGCGCGCCGAACCGCTAAACCGTCAGCAACTGCTGATCGCCAGCGTCAAGGGCAAGCAGTATCAGCTGCTCACCGCTCTGGAGGCCAGCCAGCAGGGCATCACCCTGGTCGGGCTGATGCCGACCGGGGCGCGCCTGTTCAAGGTGCAGTACGACCAGCGCGGCATTCACAGCGAGCGGCTGCTCCCCCTGCCCGGCAACGCCCTGCCCCCGCCGGCTCAGGTACTGGCCGACGTGATGCTCTGCTACTGGCCGCTGGCCGAGTGGCAATCCCGTCTGCCGGCGGGCTGGCAGCTGGTCGATGAGGGGGATGTTCGCCGCCTCACCGACCCTGAAGGCGTGCTGGTCACCGAGATCCGCTATCAGCACTGGCAAGGCCAGCGCGAGCCGGTCAGCCTGACCCAGCACCGCTTTGGCTACCGCCTGCAACTGGAGAATCTGGCGCAATGACCCTCTACATTCACGCCTACAGCCTCATCAACGCCCTCGGCCGTGGCAAGGATGAGGTGAGTGCCGCCCTCAAGGCGTGGCGCACCCGTGGCGCCAGCCCGCTCGATGGTGAGCGCTGGACGCTGGTCGATGGCCGCACCTCGCCGGTGGGTCGGGTGCGCCATCCGTTGCCAGCGGTGACGCATCCCCCCTACGATTCGCGCAACAACCGGTTGCTGCTCGCTGCGCTGGCCGATATCGAAGACCAAGTGAATGCCGCTATCGCCCGCGTCGGATCGCAGCGGGTGGCGCTGGTGCTCGGCACCAGCACCTCCGGCATCGGCGAGGCCGAGGTGGCCGTTGCAGCGAGCGAGCGTGGTGAAGCGCTGCCGCCACAGTTTGACTATGTGCAGCAGGAGCTCGGCTCACCCTCGCTGTTTCTCGCCGCTCACCTTGACCTTGAGGGGCCGGCGATGACCATCTCGACCGCCTGTTCCTCAAGCGCGCGCGCCTTCATTACCGCCCGCCGCCTGCTGGCCAGCGGTCAGGCCAATGTGGCGCTGGTCGGTGGGGCCGACTCTCTGTGCGGCCTCACCCTCAACGGCTTTGACAGTCTCGAGTCCCTGAGCGAACAGCGCTGCCTGCCGTTTGCCGCCGGACGCGACGGCATCAACATCGGCGAAGGAGCGGCCCTGTTTCTGGTGAGCCTGGAGCCCGCTCCGCTAGCCCTGCTGGGAGATGGAGAGTCATCGGATGCCTGGCATATCTCGGCGCCGCACCCGCAAGGGGAAGGGGCCGAGCGGGCAATGCGGATGGCGCTGACTCGTGCCGGCCTTGAGGCTGAGCGGATCGGCTACGTCAATGCCCACGGCACTGCCACCCGCCTCAACGACGAGATGGAGAGCCGCGCGCTGGCGCGCCTCTTCCCGAGCAAGGTCCCGGTCAGCTCGACCAAGGTGCTGACCGGCCACACCCTCGGGGCTGCCGGTGCGACCGAAGCGGCGCTCTGCTGCCTGCTGATCGAACGTAGCCTGCCGCTGCCACCGCAGGGTGAAACGGCCGATCCGGCACTGGCCCCCATCGCCCTTGTGCAGGAGCAGGGGCCGGTCGATATCATCATGTCCAACTCGTTTGCCTTTGGTGGCAACAACGTCAGCCTGATTTTTGGCAAAGAGGCATCATGACTTTTCCTCCCATAGAACAACTGCTTCCCCATCGCGCGCCAATGCTGCTGCTCGAACGCGTCACAGCGCACGACGAGCAGAGTGTCTGCTGCGAAACGGTGGTGGGAGCACGGCAGGCGCTGCTGCTCGATGACAACGGCGATCTGCCCGGCTGGTGCGGCATCGAACTGATGGCGCAAACCATCGCCGCCTGGGCCGGCATGCAGGCACACAGCCACCATGAGCCGGTGCGGATCGGCATGCTGCTCGGCACCCGCAAATACCAGAGCGAACTGCCCCTCTTTGCCGCCGGCAGCCGGCTACGCATCGAGGCCCACTGCCTGCTGCAGGATGGCGGGATGGCCAGCTTTGAATGCAGCATCTGGCTTGGGGATCGCGAGTGCGCCAGAGCCCGCCTGAGCACCTATCAGCCCACCGAGGCACAACTGACAGATTTACTGGAGCAGAAACAATGAACTCGACCGTACTGGTTAGCGGCGCCAGCAAGGGAATTGGCCGCGCCATCGCCCTCAAGCTGGCGGCCGATGGTTTCACCGTAGTCGTCCACTACCACAGCGACCAACAGGGAGCGCAGGCGACCCTCGACGAGATCACCGCCCAGGGCGGCAGCGGGCGCCTCATCCAGTTCGATATCGGCGATCGCGAGCTGTGCCGAGCACGCCTTGAAGCCGACATCGAGCAACACGGCGCTTACTACGGCGTGGTCTGCAATGCCGGCATCGTGCGTGACGGGGCCTTCCCGGCGCTCACCGACAACGAGTGGGATGATGTCATCCACACCAACCTCGACGGTTTCTACAACCTGCTCAAGCCCTGCATCATGCCAATGATCGGACTGCGCCGCGGCGGACGTATCGTCACCCTCTCCTCGGTCTCCGGTATCATGGGCAACCGCGGTCAGGTCAACTACAGCGCCTCCAAGGCCGGCCTTATCGGCGCCACCAAGGCGCTGGCACTGGAACTCGCCAAACGGCGGATCACGGTCAACTGCGTGGCCCCCGGCCTTATCGACACCGGCATGGTCAGCTCGGAAGTAGAGGGCGAAGCGCTCAAGATGATCCCTCTCAAACGCATGGGACAGGCAGAGGAGGTAGCCGGTCTGGTCTCCTACCTGATGTCCGACATCGCCGGCTATGTCACCCGGCAAGTTATTTCCATCAACGGAGGCCTGATATGAATCGACGGGTCGTAGTCACCGGCATGGCCGGTGTGACCGCCTTTGGCAACGACTGGGCCAGCGTCAAACCGCGCCTGCAGGCAGGACGCAACGCCGTGGTCACCATGCACGAGTGGGGGGTCTATGACGGGCTCAACACCCGGCTGGCCGCACCGATCAGCGACTTTGCCCTGCCGGCCCACTATCCGCGCAAGAAGATCCGCGCCATGGGACGAGTTTCCGAGATGTCGACCGTGGCCTCCGAGCTCGCGCTGGAGCAGGCGAAGTTGCTGAACGAGCCGGTGCTGAGCGATGGCCGCACCGGTATCGCCTATGGCTCCTCCACCGGCAGCACGGCGCCCATCAGCGCCTTTGGCGCCATGCTCAACGACAAGACCACCGCCAACATCACCGCCACCACCTATGTGCAGATGATGCCGCACACGACGGCGGTCAACACCGGCCTCTTCTTCGGCCTGCGAGGCCGGGTCATCCCGACATCCAGCGCATGCACCTCGGGCAGCCAGGGGATCGGCTACGCCTACGAGGCGATCCGCCACGGCTACCAGACCGTGATGGTGGCAGGTGGCGCGGAGGAGCTCTGCCCCTCCGAGGCGGTGGTGTTCGACACCCTGTTTGCCACCAGTCAGCTCAACGATACCCCCGAGCTCACCCCACGCCCGTTTGACCGGGATCGCGACGGACTGGTGATCGGTGAAGGGGCTGCCACTCTGGTGCTCGAAGAGCTGGAGCATGCCCTCGCCCGCGGCGCCCACATCATCGCCGAGCTGGTCGGCTTTGCCACCAACTGCGATGCGGCCCATGTCACCCAGCCCCAGAGCCAGACCATGCAGCTCTGCATGCAGATGGCGCTGGATCAGGCCGGGCTGCGTCCCGAGCAGATTGGCTATATCAGTGCTCACGGCACCGCCACCGAGCGGGGCGATATCGCCGAGAGCCAGGCGACTGCCGCCATCTTCGGTGACCAGACCCCCATCTCCTCGCTCAAGAGCTACTTCGGCCATACCCTCGGTGCCTGTGGCGCCATCGAAGCCTGGCTGTCGCTTGAGATGCTGCACGATGGCTGGTTTGCCCCGACCCTCAATCTGGCCAACCCGGATCCTGCCTGCGAGCCCCTCGACCACATCACGGGTCAGGGACGCCAGCTGGAGATCGAGTATCTGATGTCCAACAACTTCGCCTTCGGTGGCATCAACACCTCGCTCATCTTCCGCCGCTGGCACGATGAAACAAAATAAGTAACATCACAGCGAGCACGAAAAAGGGGCCGATATGGCCCCTTGTTTTATCCGCAATCCGGCGTCTCTATCCGCCTCAACGATCCCGGTTCAGGGCGATGAGTTTGTCGAGCACCACCTCACCATCAGCCCGCAAGCCGTTGTGCTCATACTCGTTGGTGATCCAGGCACGGCTGCTACCCAAGCCCCGCAGCGTCTCGCGACTGTAGTCAAACTCCACGTACATATCCTCGGCATAGACGGCGCAGGCCACCGGCACCTTGTTGCGGGCCAGCTGGGCCGGGTCATAGAGCGGCCCCCAATCCGCCTTGTTGGCCAACAGATGGGCAGCCTCTTTGAGGGGCAGCAACTCGCGGAACTGCTCGAACATCCAGGGGAAGATCATCTCGCCAGTAAAGGCAAAATCCTTGCCGGGTGCCCAGTTCAGTTCGGGAAGTTCCTCTCTGACCCGGGCGGCGGCCCAGCGAGTCGCCTCTCCTTCGGCATATATGGCCTCGTGCAGGATGGCGAACAGCGGATTGGTATTGAAGGGCTGCATGCTCTGCACCTGATAGAGAAATGCCGGACTCAGCTTGTCGCCGATAAAGGCCTCTTCCAGCAGATAGTAAAGCTCCTCGAAAGCCCCCGTGGCCCCCAGATCCAGCCCCTGCTGCTGGAACTGCTCCACCGTCAGGCGCTGACCATTGGGCAGCCTCACATCGTGCTGGTGCAGGTGGTTGGCCAGCCGGTTGGCGATGGGCTGGGCATGGGGGAAGCGGGCAAAGAAGGCGCGATTCTTGTCGGCCACCCGCAGATAGGTGGTGCGGTAGACCTCCTCTGCGCTGCGGCCAATCGGCGCGATGCCGCCAGTGATATAGACCTCCCGCAGGCTGTCGGGAAAGAGCGAGAGGTAGGTCAGGCAGCAGAAGCCGCCAAAGCTCTGACCCAGCAGGCTCCAGCGGTGGGAGGGACTCAGCTCCAGTCGGATAAATTCGGCGTCCCGCACTATGTTGTCGGCGCGAAAATGGCTGAGATAGTGCGCCTGCTCGGCTGGGGTCATTTTGGCCAGGATATGCCCGTGGATAGGGCTCGACATGCCGGTGCCCCGCTGATCGAGCAGTACCACCCGAAACTCCTCAAGCGCCCGCTTGAGCCAACCACTGTTAGCGCTTGGGCGCGGCGCCCCGAAACCGGGGCCGCCCTGCAAAAAGAGCAGCCAGGGGAGCTTGTCATCGAGCCGATCCTTGCGGCACAAAGTGCGGGCAAAGAGAGTCAGGCTCTCGCCATCGGGATCGTCGTGATCGAGTGGAACGGTAAAAAAGTGCGGCTCGCAGTGGATGCCGTCCAGTACGTAGTGCAGTGGGCTGCTCATCTTGACTCTCTCCATGTCGAGGTCGGAATAGGCTAAGCCCCATCTTAGCCCTGCTCGCCAGCCGGGTCATGCCGCTTTTTGCGAATGTGGAGGCTGGTTCAAAGGGTGCAAAAAAGAGGATTGAACCACGTTGTCAGGGAGGAGATTGCTTGCTGAATTATTCTCCTGGCCGGGAGATTGACGCCATGCCCCCATTCAACAAAGATGGCGAGCCTGCAGAGGAGTGCAGGTATTCAGGCCGTCAAAATGGATAAGGGAACGTGATGAAACCGAAGTGGATCAAGGCCGGAAAAAGAGAGAAAAAACCATGCCCTGGCAGCATGTTGCAGACCGGCATGTTGCTGTTCAGTGCCACCTGTGGCGCGACGCTCTTTTTAGCCGCGTGCAACGGCAACTAGAAATGAAAAAGCCCGCTCGATTGAGCGGGCTTTTCGAATTTGGCTCCTCCTACTGGACTTGAACCAGTGACATACGGATTAACAGTCCGCCGTTCTACCGACTGAACTAAGGAGGAATTGTGGTGCCCAGAGACGGAATCGAACCGCCGACACGGGGATTTTCAATCCCCTGCTCTACCGACTGAGCTATCTGGGCAACGGCGCGCATTAAACCCTTTCTGGACTGGGGTGTCAACCTTGCAGCCCCAGTTTCTGGCATGTTTTTGCATAGGGTGAACCAAGTGGCGAGATAGTGTGCAAGGAGCCCCTGACTCCACACCGGGATCCGGTTGTCGGCAGGTGCTTCTATCGAGGTTTTTTCCCTTTATAGAATTACCTTTTCGCTCTCTCACCCATCCCGAGCCTCCAACAAGTGAGTCCATTTTTTGTCAAAAAACGGATGAACTAACGTGCATGTTTTTTGTGCGCTGAAAAGTTACCAGAAATTGACCAGACAGGGTTTGGTGCGTCGATACCGAAGGACCTCCGGTCGCTCAACTTCCGTATCTGCGTTTGAAGAAGAGTGATAACCCCCTACAGCAAGAGCTGTAGGGGAAGTAAATACTTGTGCTCAATGTAGTCTTTTAGCTCATAAAGTGAGCAGGGCATCGGGGGGGACGGAAAAAAATAAAATATTTTTCTGTCAAAAATTGGACTCTATTGAGTTGTGATTTTCTGATTCTTTAGAGGGGGGCAAAAACTGATTTCGACTCTCCGGCTATAGGGGGATTTTGTAAAGCACAAAACATACCATGTGCAGGGAAGTCTGTTTTTATAAGGCATTATCGGATGGTTACGCTCTGGAGCTGGTCTTCCATTTCGGTTTTTCTTCGTCCAACATTCTTGTCATGAGTCACCACTGTGGGGGCTCTAGATGATAGGAGGTGCGATGCCCGAACAGGCTGTAGCTCCAACTGTAGATAGTACCAAGTTGGAGGAGTGCAGTTCAAAGCAGCGTGAAAGCAAAGATAAATACGAGCGTTCCCTTACGTGGATTACTTATGCCACTGGTCGCAAGGTTGGTTGTCTTAGTTTCACCAAAAATAAAGTCCGTTATCGGTTAAAAATTGCGAGCACGGACGAAGTCAGCGTTAAAGAGATACGTGAGCAGGCAAGAAAGCTAAAAGCGGAGTTTGTACTGGATCCTGTGGGATTCAACCAAACCTATCTTTCGAGCTTGTCAGTAGAACAGTTTATACATGATAAATACTTGCCTTCAGTACGAGCAACTCATCGGTCATATAAAACCATCGAGTCTCGGGTAAAGCCGATCGTGGCAGCTCTAGGGCTCAAGCCATTAAACAGAGTAACCCGTTTCGACATCGAGGATTTTCTTACAGAATCAAATAAAACGTGCTCTGTCGCCACGCGGAACCGCTACTTGGCACAGGTAAAGGCCATCATGTCCTTCGCTGTAGAACGTGGCATTCTCAAGTCCTCGCCAGCAGCAGGTATTCCGGCAAAGCATGAAGCTGTTTTGCCACCCAAGGGGTTGCCTGATGAGGTGGTGAATAAGGTGGTCCATCGTTTGATGAAAGACATCGACGATGAAAAAGCTAGGCTTCTGCTGTTCCTGTTTGCAACAGGGTGCAGGCTGGGTGAGGCACGAGCGCTACAGCTTCAAGATTGTAATCTCAATCGAAAGATTGCGTATTTGCCCACCAGTAAGTCTGGTCGAGAAAGGCTCATACCACTTAATCATTTCGCGCTGGAGTTGATTCAACTCCAATTCCAGCGCCATGGCACAACCGGTCTGCTCTTTAGAGGCCAGGATAGTGTCTCTCAGATTTCCGAACCTCGGCGGTATTGGTACCGGGTCTGCAATGATTGCGGACTATCAGGAGTGCGCATGCATGACGCCCGCCATACCGTCGCTACATCGCTGTTAAACCAAGGTTGCTCGCTGGATGTACTGCAAAAAGTCCTAGGCCATAGCTCGCCGAAAATGACTGAGCGATACGCACGCCTCCACGACACCACGCTGGTCAAGGCCGTCAACGAATTACACACCTTGTGGGACCTCCCACGCATCACCTGTTAACAATTTTTGGAGAATGGGGGAGGAGACTCCCCCATAAAGAATTATGCGTAGACCCAGATCTAGTAGTGATAACCCCCCGAGGCTTTTTGCCCGTCGTCCAGGGACTCAAGCATCTCTTGATAGGATGGCAAGTCAGGGTGTACCGCCGACAGACTCGGTACCGGACTCGGATCAGGAGGCATCAGCGCCAGAATCGCACCCTGCAGTCGCTCCTGACTCGCTGCCGTTACTGGTGGAGGACACGAACCTTGATGCACACCATGGTGATGCTCATCGAGCGAATATTGCCCCCGATGCTGTGAGCCCATTGTCCGAACAGCACGAATGTTGTCAGCCATATCCTGACAATGAGACTCAATATGAGTCTTTTGTTCGGCGTGAGCTTCTTATGCTGGATCAGTGTTCAGCAGAATACAGGTTGTACAACGAGGGGCGTTGCTCGATTGCCTCTGATGGGACTGTGTGTGACCTAGATGGCGTGGTGCTTTCCAGGTCTGAGCCGGAGATGAAAAAACCGGTTCATTCGATAGCTATTCCTGATGGGTTTGCGATGTCCCCGTGGGGGAAATTGGCTAGCGATCATGGCAAGCCAAAAACGATACTCGGTAAGCCATTGCTGCCGGTATCGATACTCCAAGCTGACAGTACAGACATCAGTGGTGTTCGTTTCATGTATCTGGATGAGCGGAAGCAATGCCAGCGCATCGACCTATTATTCGATAGGGTGATTCAGGACTACAAAACAGTGAGGGCTGCGCTATACCGCGCGGGGATTGAATGCCCAGGTGCACGGGAGGAGGGGCTACTGTCATACATGTCCGCCAGCATCAGTATCCAAGATATCAGCGTGGTCCATCAGCATCTGCAAGCGGGGTTTGTTAGCGAACATCCCTGCTATGTCTGGGTAGGTCGGTCAATTTACAAAACGGGCTATAGTGGTCCTCAGCACGAGCTGCTGTCCGCGCCTGGTGAGCATGACGCTATCCACTCGAATGGAACGTTGCTGGAGTGGAAAGAGAACGTCGCGCTTCCTGTCAAAGAGTCACCAACTATGCTCTTTGCAATCATGGCAAATCTATCCAATGTATTCATGAAGTTATCAAATACAGGGACCATGATTTTTCACTTCTATGGTGCAAGCTCTTGTGGCAAAACGACGCTTCTACAAGTGGGGCAGAGTGTGTCAGGCGTGGCATCTGACCCAAGTGCGGGCCCCGCAACGGCGATTGTGAAATGGGACGGAACATCTGCTGGGTTCAAAGGCATGTTTCAACAACGAACTGGCATTGGCATTTGTTTGGATGAACTGGGCTCATTGTCTAGTAACGATCCGCTTCAGTTTGCCTATTCGGTGACGGGTGGACAGTCGAGAGTGCTTGGCAATTTGAAGGGCACAGGTAATAGGAGCCCATTGGCATCGAATGTTTGTGCTCCCTCTTCGGGGGAGGAATCCTTCAAGGAACTGCTAGAGCGGAGCAAGGCGGGCACTAAAGGGGGGATATTCGTCAGACTGCTGGATATTGAGATGATGGCGGAGGATGTCGCGCTGGCGGGTGAGAGCCTTGAGCTGACTCGTTGCCGGGTGAATGGCCTTAAAGCTGCAACCTCTCAGTACTACGGTACGGCGATGCCTGCATATATTCAGGCGCTGTTGAATATGCCAGACATCGATACCCCTGCTGATTTAGCGGTTATCTTTGCTGCTAAGCGTGAGGAGTGCCAAGAGTTGCTGATGAGTCGCTCGGGATTAGAAAACCCTCCGCCTCTTGCTGCTCGTGGTGCTGGTTGCTTCGCAAACGTCATGGCAGCGGGGCGATTGGCCGTTGAGCTAGGTATTCTGCCGTTTGATGTGGCGTATGCAGATAATGCAGTTTTGGTATGCTTCCGACGGTGGCTCATGTCGATGGAAGGCATCATGGATGATGTCACCAGAGAGGCTTATCGGTTATTGGATACGCTCTCCGAGCAACGAAGAAAGATCCACATCGGCAAGCCATCCATGGAAGTGCGGGAGCTATTAGGATTCACGGAAGACGGAAAGCTTTATGTCGAAATGACCCAGCTTCAGAAACTGTTGACAAGCAAGCCGAAGCTGGTCATGAAGTGGCTTCGTGAAAACGGGTACATAGTGCACTATGCTGACGGACGATATGTCAAAGAGATCGTAATAGACAGCCTTCCTGGCAATTATTACGTATTCTCGGTGAACAAGGTATTTCAATTTAGAAGCCCGCTATTTGATGAACGGACTGAGAGCCTCGTCCAACCTTGCAGTACTGGTTCATCAACGGCCCCTGGCTCCCCCGCTCCGAGTTTCACCCGCCGCGCGACGAGCGAGACGGGGTGCGTGATGGTTGAGTCCTCACCAGACATGCCAGAGATATCGGTGGAAGTCGAAAAATTCTAAAAAATGAAAGGGGGCCAGTGCGAACTGGCCCCTTTGCTTTTATGGGATCCGGTGGCAAAAGCAGGCAGCAAGGGGAGGAACGTTTTAGCAGGCCGAGAAGGCCAGGATGATCTTGTTGCGGAGGTTTGGAGGGCGGTGCGGCCAAAACGGCTCATTGGGTCGCTAAACCGCGATACAGGTGCCTCGGCATGCGGGGATTACCCCAGTATTGCTCACTGGTGTGATCTCAGCCGGTGCTGTCGAACGGTCCAAAAAAAAAAAGAGGCCAGTAGAACTGGCCGCTTTGTCGTTACGAGCGTTTCGTGGCAGATATCGCTCACAGGAGTCAACTAATGACCAACTAACATGTACGCGTTGACGTTATCGATACACTTCATATCCGGCAGGAACGCGGTCTTCATTATCGACT
The DNA here is from genome assembly GCF_963866575.1 of Aeromonas sp. L_1B5_3. NCBI lineage: Bacteria > Pseudomonadati > Pseudomonadota > Gammaproteobacteria > Aeromonadales > Aeromonadaceae > Aeromonas > Aeromonas sp. L_1B5_3. Next base: position 5,601 of record NZ_CAWMDN010000099.1, on the reverse strand, counting down.
TCCTCTCGGGATTCACCGATCACCCGGTTCACCCGATCCCAGAAAGCCTGGCCATCCGTTTCGGTCAGGCCGTATTCCTGCTTCACCTCGCGCTTTGCGGTGGACTCTTTCATCTGGATCATTTTACTCATGCATCACTCCTTGGATTGCTACTGCTTGATGGTTGACGACAATGCAGAACAGCGGCGACAGGTGGTGTCGCAGCATGTCAGGCGCTGTCGCCAGATGTATAAACTGGGATCTTTGTCACAAATGAATCAGGGCGGAGCCTGACTCATCAGGGTCAATAAATGGCGTAAATCACGGACGATCTGCTCATGGATAAAGCCGGGCGAGATCACGGTGAGTTCCGGCATCCAAGATTTGACGACGGGCAGAATCTGATTGGCATCGAGTACGCGACTGCTCAATAACAGCGCACCGTCATCTAGGGTTTTGACAATCTCCTGCTCGGGCAGCAACGGGCGATGCTGAAAGTTGATGGCGATGGAGGCACTGGCCTTGAGGAGCACCTCGATCATGCCGGAGCGCCAGAGCGTCGGGTCGGTATCGATCTGTCGTTGAATGTACGCGTCACGGGTGAAGGTCTGTTGCGATAGCTCAACCAGTGTGATGTTGCTCAGCGGATAGGCTTGCAACCTCCCCTCGCTGACACCGACCAAGTGCCAAGTACCCTTGTAGTTGACGAGCTGATAGGGGCTAAACAGCTGCTTGCGCTGGTCTTTGGTGATGAGCCAGCATTGTAGATGCTGGGTCAGTGCCTGCTCTAATACCGGTAACTGATGGCTCAGTGAGTCAGCTGATTGACCATCGAATCCCTTGATGGCGAAGAGGCTGGGGTTGCCTCTGTCCAGCAGCTGACCCAAACGATGTTCACTGGCGTGGGGGAACAGGTCGGTGATGCCCAACTGTTCGGCCAGCTTTCGCAGTTTTCTGTCGTTCTTGTGATTGAGAAACTCCGGATCCAGCCAGTATTGCTGGCTGCGGTGCTCTATCGGTAGATAGCTGAGGCGTTGATTGAAATCCCGCTGCAGGGTGCGCACGGTGACGTTGTACTCGGTGGCCAGATCACTCAGGTGTAGCCTCTCACCGCTGTACAGGCGGGTGAGGAGCATACCGAGGCGCTGAGCAATCTTGTCGTGTTCGTGCATACCATCACAGAAGGGAAATAACCGTGTCGCGGATTATCCAAACAGGCCGCGACACGGCGTGACGAATTGGATGGCAGGCAGTTTTTCGCAGAATCCATCATCGGCGATGGGCTTTTGTCATCAGGTGAGGGGTTTTGTTATCAACCGGCGAGGAGCGATTGAGAAGGCTCATAAACGACGACAGGTTTTGTGTAGCGGTTTGTCGGGACGGTCGCTGAAAACGGATCATTGGGCTGCTAAACAGCAATATCGGTATCTCACCACTGGATGAGATACCGACATATCTAGCTGGCCTGAACCCACTCGCCCTCTTCGGGAAGCGGCAGCGGCTTGGATGGTACAGAGTTGGTCAGGGCATCATGGATGCAGTTGGCTATTTTCTGGCTGGTCTGCTGCATCCGCGTGTTATGCAGGTGAGCATAACGCAGTGATGTCTGACTGCTCCGGTGCCCAAGCTGGGATTGCACATCAAACAGGGTGCCGCCGTTGGAGACAATCAACGCCGCGACCGAATGACGACAGGTGTGCAAGCAAACCCCCTCCTTATCTATACCGGCTCGCGCCAGCATCCGTTGAAACCCCTTGGTGGGATTCTGCAATGGCTGCCCTTGCCGCTTGCCGGGAAACAGGTAGGGATTTCCCTGTGTCACCGGTAAGTAGTTCAACAGCTCCACCGCCATATGGTTCAGGTGCAACACACGGCTATGGCCGTTCTTGGTGTGTGGAATGTATAGGGTCTTGTCCTCCTTGTTGTAGTGCTGCCATTTGGCCCTTGCCAGCTCGGCCCGGCGCAAGCCGGTGAGCAGCAACATCTTGACGTACTGACCGGTATAGAAACTTTCATGCCGATCAGCAGCCCGGAACAGGCGACGGATTTCATCTGGAGTGAAGTAGCGTTCGCGCCGATTGTTCTCTCGCAGCAACGACACCAAGGCTGCGGGATTCTCTTTAATCAGCCCGGCACGGGTCGCCCAGGTCATGATGGCCTTGAGCAATGCCAAGACGCGATTGCTGGTGGCCGGGGTGAGGCGCTTGAGCAGCATCTGTTGCATGTTCTGGATGCGGGTAACGGTGATCTCTTCCGGGATCAGGTTGCCGAAGATTGGCCGTAGGTGATTACGGAAGCGATGTTCATCCGTCTTCCAACTGCGATTTCTCGATTGCAGATAGGGCAGATAGTCTTCCTGAAACAAATTGCTCAGGGTCTTCTGGTTGCGCTTGTCCTCCTTGGCCTGCTGTGGATCAACGCCTTCGGCGATCTTGCGTTTGTAGTCGAGCGCCAGCTTGCGAGCCACGCTGACATCCAATGCGGGATAGTGCCCCAGCGCAATCGCCCGTTTGCGCCCATGTATCTGATAACGCAGCAGGAACTTGCGGCGGCCTTCCCCTTTGCCCACCAGACAGCGCAGACCGGTCACATCAGTATCTGAATACTCCGCTTCGGTACTGCGAGCGTCATCTGGGTTAGGGGGTAGATCGGCAATTCGCCGATTGGTGAATTTAAATCGGGTAGGTGTTTCGTTCATGGTTCGCTCCTCAACATGTGAGCTGGTTAGACACGGCATAGGCCCCCTTCACAGTGGAAAGGAGGCCAAATCCCCGTCTCTGGCTTGGCGATTGAAGTGGTCGTTGCTCATCGCGCCTTGGCCTGGTTGGCCCGGCACGATGACAACGCGGGAAAGGTGAGTGAACAGATGGCCGCCCCGGTCGCTACCCGGTCCGATCCCGTAAAAATGCTACCGAGCCCCGTGTCCGCCCCGCACAAACGGGGGGAAACGGGGCGCGTTTTTCCCTTTGAGTGATTAGACTTTTCCATCTCAACCCCGTGAACCCGCGAAATTTGCGGGAATAGTGGGTGGGATATTGATGTGACCGGGTTGCCCCGTAAATTCGGATTGCGCCCCGTGTCTGCCCCGCAAAAATGGGGAGTCACGGGACAGGTTTTTCCCTTGGCGTGATTGGGCTTTTCCGTTCCAACCCCGTGAACCCGTGAAATTTGCGGGAATAACAGGGGGATTATTCACACGAGAGGGTGAGGGTGTAGACGCCCAGCGACAGGTAGCTCAGGAAGTTGCTCTCCCACAGCTCATAGAACTCATGCAGCTCAGACAGCGGCACGATATGAACATGAGCAACCAACCCTTCCTGGCTTGAGAAATCAAAATCCACCTCCTTGGCCAGCTCTGCGTAATCCCCCATACCGACATAGGAAAAGTCCGTCATATAGACCAAGGACCATAGATTTCCTCGGCGTTGCAGACGGATTTCCACGGGATGAAAACCACCACTCTCCGGGCCATAGCTCGGGTCACGAAAGTTCATCGTCACAGCACGCGCTTGCTGCCATGTGGGCTTGTGGGTGTTCAGCAGCTCAGTCAGACATACCGCGAGCTTCAATGAAACCGGCAGGGGCAACCCCTGCCAGTTCAGTGCTATGTCACGGTTATTGATTGGGTCACGGCGATTCATTGGTGAGTCTCCTCACTGGCCGCAGTGTCACCGGTTTCGGTTTCAGAATCGGCCCCGGTCTCATCCATCTTGTCTGACAAACTGGCCTCGTCATTGGCTGTTTCCAAAAACGGGGGCTCATCGCATGGTTCGTTACCTGTGGCACTGTCCGAGGTCTCTTGTCCCTTCTGGCCCTTGGCCTTTCCCTTGCGGGTCGGTTTATCCATAGACGCCGGTTCACCCAGCTGAGTTAACCAGTCGCTCAATGACAACCCAATCCGATGGAAGGGGGAGTTGGGCTCGGCAGCAAGCAACAGCTTCTCAGCTCGCAGAACGGCAGCCAGGAAACCGTGGTTGTTGGCACTGCCACGAACAAACAACGCCTTGAGGGCTACCGATTTAAAGGGCGCATCCTTGAGCAAATCCAACAGCGCCAGAATGTCATCCAGAGATAACCAGTGCTTGCTGAACAGACCGCCCGTGTCGTTGGCGGTAATGCGCAATGCATAACGACCCTCGTCGTTTTTGCCAACCTCATAGTGCAAGAGACCATTGGCCCGAGAACTCATCTTCGGAGCCTTGGCCGATTTAATAACAGTCCAGACCGGAGCAGCCAGCGCTGCCGGTTGAGTGGCTTTAGTCATGATGATTTTCCTTGAGAATGGATTACTTAAAGAAGTCAGCCGCTTTGCTGCGATGACCCTGATGGATGTGACTGCCTAGCGAGGCTATGGCTCCGCTGATTACCCCTAAGTCATCGGTGAGACCGACACCGGGCAGAAAGTCCGGTATCGCATCGACCGGACACAACAGGTAGGCGAGGGCGCTGACCACGATGGTCTTGACCCACATCGGCGTTTGTTCGTCGGTCATCAACAGGTAAAGCAGGACAGCCTGCTCAACCAGTAACTTCATGCCCTTGATATGCTTGAGCTTGGCGAGCAACGAGGAGCGATTGATATCGGTCATGCGGCCCACTCCCCATCCCATTCAGACTCCAGTGCCAGGCTCACCACGCCGTCACTGATATCCACGACCGGACCGGAGTCGCGACCGGTAACGTGCAACAGCTTGAACACCGGATGAGCCTTGTCACTCAACACCGACTGCGAACCATCCAGAGCAATCCAGCTCTCCGGTAACGGCAACCAGTACACTGCCTGCTCGGCGCTGTCGGTGGTAAAACTGCTGGCCCCCATGTTCCAGACCTCCTCAAACACCCCGGACTCGACATCATGGGTGGCTTGACCGGAGAACGAGGCAATGGACAACACCAATTGCCCTATCTGAGCGGAGGGGAGTTGGTGCAAGGCATAGATATTGGTGTGGTTAAACACGGCGACCAGCACCGGTAAACCGGGCATGGGCAGGGACTCCGGTACATAACGACCGTAGATGCGAATGGCTTTGACCAGTTGATGATGACGCTGCAAAGCCCGAGACAGAGTATCGAGATAATCCTGCGTTGCTGTTTTGCCTTCACCAACCGCATCGAACAATGACAATTCAGACATAGATATATTCTCCTTGGATTGCCCAGACCTGCATGGTCATGGGGGATCAAGGAATTCATATATGTTTGAGAAAGGGGCTTTTACGGCAAGGGGAGGGCTGCAAATCAGGATTACCAGCAAGCGATAGCGGGTAAAAAGTGGTTTTGAAAAAGGCCAGTCAGATAAAGGGGTTTGGCGTTTGAACATACATATAGGGGCAAATTTTCATGCCCTCTAATCCCACCCTGATGAACAAGGAGTCATCATGCATTACCCACATTACTATCATCCCACCATTGACGACTATCAAGCCAATGAGCTAGTGAGTTGTGACTATCGCGAACAATTAGATTTGCGTCGGTTTGACGACAAGATAAACGGCGCATTGATGTTTGTTTTCGGCGAAGATCTTGAACATGTCCACATCGGTGCGTATTCCGGTGAAGTTGAACAGTGATTCCGGAATCTGTGAACACCATTTCCGGAAAGTATGCGGACAGGGATTCTTC